>NZ_JAAGOG010000149.1:0-21190 GCF_010747425.1 Nostoc sp. UIC 10630 | reverse complement strand
AAATAATATTTATATTTGGTATTATAACTATATTATTAGGGGTAATAAATAATACTGTTCGCCCCGCGGAAAATTATGATACTTGTGCTAAGTTTAATAGTAAGTTTTCCCAATTTCAACGTAACTTAGACTTACAAATTTTAAATCAAGGAGGTTTACAAAATAAGCTACCTAATACAGATGACTTCAAGCTTATTTGCTTCTTTTTGATAAAACAAAGTGATGAGCTTACTAAGTTGATACATGAATTTAACGAAGCTAGATCTCTGAGTCCACGACAAGCTAATATACAGGCTTTAAACAATCAAGAGGATAAAGATGAGCTAAAAAGTACTAATAGTACTTCGTGTGAGTCAATTGATGGTGCTATTTCTAATAATGCAACGATTAATCACTCAAACTCTAGTAGGATAACTAAATAACAAATGTTGTGCTATTATCCCAGCCTAGATAAATTCAATTGTTCAAGTTGACGGGAAACGTTTCCCGTCAAGTCCAAATCACGTTTTTCTGCATTGGCAGATCCATCGCCCAGTGACATTAATCTGTTAAAACCACAAATAATTACTTATTCAACATCTCGGATTCATCGAGTAACTTTTCTAACTCATTCAACAGCCGCTCTAATTTCTTGCGTTTTTTATCGTCTTTCCATAACTGAGCTTGTGGTAAACGCTTGCCTATTTCTACATAGCGTTTGCTCAATGCCTTTTCTGGTGTAACTGCTGGTGTTGTCTCTGATGATTGCAGTTGCTTTATTAGTTCCTTAATTTGAGTTAACGATAGATTTTGAGAAATTGCTGAGGAGAGAACATTAGCACGCTGTTGCCTGTCTTTGACTCGTGCTATTGTTCGTGCTTTAGTAAATTCAAGCTGACCTTGGCGCAATACTTCCAGTACATCTGCTGGCAAAGAGAGTAACGGCAAGCGGCTTGTACGAAAGCTTTCCGCATTAAATTTACCAATGCCAGCCAAGATAAATTCAATCTGTTCGAGTTGACGGGAAACGTTTCCCGTCAATTCCAAATCACGTTTTTTTGCATTGGCAGCAACGTTTAGAATCGATTTGACCTCTTCAGTGCTGACATCCAGATTTATTGCCAGCAGTTCTAGTATCGCTTCAACTTCTTCTACTGGGTTTAAGTCTTCGCGCTGTAAGTTTTCAAGTAAAGTGACTTCCAGAGCTTGTTTATCACTCAGTTCTTTACTGACAATTGGGACTTCAGCTAATCCAGCTACCTTTCCTGCCCTCAGTCGCCTTTCTCCAGCAATTAATTCATATTCTCCATTGCCGAGCGGACGGACTAACAAGGGTTCTAAAATCCCGTGTTCGCGTACCGACTGCACAAGCTGTGACATTTTTTCGGGGTCGAACCAACGGCGTGGTTGTTTTTTGGCAACTCGAATTTTGTCGATGGAAATGGTAGTAGCAGCAGATGCCTCCACATCCATAGTTAATAAATCTTCAACGCCACGCATCTTAGGGACTTCCAGGCGTTTTTTTGTCATTACAGCTTCTCCATGCCTTGGGCAATCTTCTTTAAAACTGTAATTGCTGGATGCTTTGGAGCATAAACTGCTAGAGGTTGACGACTCATTGCAGCATCAGCAAATGCAGTGGCGCGAGGAATCGCCGGATATACCTTAGCAAGGGATGATAACTGTTGTTCTAAAGCTTCCAGGATTAGTTTATCTTGATTGGCATTGCTGTAAAGTGTAGGAACTATGCCTGCGATCGCCAGCTTAGGATTAACATGTTTTCGCACCTGTTTAATTGTATCGAGTAGCAATTCCGTGCCCTTGAAAGCTTTGAAGTGAGTTTGGATCGGAATTAAAACATGGGTTCCTGCTGTCAAAGCTAAAATGCTCAACACTCCCAAGGATGGCGGACAGTCGATGAGGATAAAATCATATTGATTGCGTATAGGTTCTAAAGCTTGCTTTAGACGAATTTCCCTCGCCATGACGCTAGCTAGTTGTAGTTCCACTGCACTTAGTGAAATATTGGCTGGTAATAAATCCATGCCATGCAAATCGCGTTGAATTGGTAATGGCGTTTCTTCATTGAGAATGACATCACCAACAATTTGTTCAAGTTCGTGCGGTTCTAAACCCATAAAAGTTGTGAGACTTCCCTGTGGGTCCATGTCGATGAGAAGCGTTTTATGTTTCTTCAGGTGTAGTTGGTAGCCGAGGTTCATGGTGAGGCTCGTTTTCATGACTCCACCGGCTTGGTTGAATACTGCGATGACTTTAGTCACGGGTGTCAGGTAAGCTTGTTATTCTGTTTTACAGCATAGTTTAGGTTGAATAAATCAAATTGGGAAACTTCTGTGACAAATTTTGTCCAAAATAGTACTGACACCAAAACTCAGCAACTTCCAGCAGCATAGTCACGGATTCGGGAATCAAACCTGTGCCATATTGAGGCTTATAGCCTTCTATGAATTCTCTAGCTAATCTATAAGCATAGTAGGGAAAATCCTGCTCAACAAAACAGCGTACAGCATACTCTAGTTTGAGCAGTTCACCGCTCTTGACAAAACGTACAGTAGTCCAAGAGACATTTCGGTAATCGTCTCCTTGCAACTCATCAATTTGTCTATCACCATTGTCACAGTTCAAGAAATTTTTAACGGGTGGGTAGTCAAAATTAATGACCGGACTGAATCTGCCAACTTAGTAAACCTTTACACTAAACTGTGGACTACTCAAGAGTATTTCAAAGGAGTGAGAATACTCAACTTTGATACTGCTGCCTACACTTGTCACCAAGGTTTACTCAGAGAAAACCAGCAACTAAATAAAAAAAGGCTACAGAAAGATTTGCGAATAGCTGCGATTGCTCTTTCAACAAATGCGGTGATGGTTACTCGTAACCAAAAGGATTTCTCTCAAATTCCCAATTTGGTGCTGGAGGATTGGACACATTGACTACATCCTCTGCTATCAATTTTGATATCAAAGCCGGAAATTACAGAACTAGCATTACTAATCGACACCTACCAACTTCCGCAAGAAGTATTTTGCTCTCTACTCCATGTTTTGATTGATGCACCCCCCTACCCAGGTATGATGGTCGTTATTGGAAAGCTACATTATCAATAACGAGCTAGTAAGCATTTATGCCTAATCAGCCAGGTTGGGGGGAATTGATCAAGGTTGAGTTGGAAGCGTGTTTAGATGCACCGATCGCCAGATATTTTGACGCGCAGCTTCAGGGCGACCCGGATGTGTTGGCGCAACTCTTGGCAGATAAGCGCAACCCCAATACTCGGCGTGCTTATGAGAAGGATTTGAGAGATTTCTTTCTGAAGATGACGGGCTTACCGCCAACTGGTGATAGCGTGCTGGAGTTTTTGCACTTGCAGCGAGAGCAGGCGGTGATGGTGGTGCTGAAGTACAAGGCGATGTTGATTAAATCTGGGTTGCGGGAGGCAACCATCAATCGGCGGCTGGCGGCGATTAAGTCGTTGGCGAAAATGGGGCGGAAGTTGGGAGTGTGCAACTATTCCCTGGAAGATGTGTCAGGCGAGAAGGTATTGGCTTATCGGGATACGCGGGGTGTTGATAGCAAAGCGATATCTATTGTAATTCAGCAATTTGATAGGGAGACTTTGATTGGTAAACGCAACTATGCAATTTTTCTGGTGCTGTGGGGTTTAGCGTTGCGTCGCCAGGAGGTATGCCATCTTAATGTGGGGGACTTTGATTTTTATGGTCGCAAGTTGAGAGTTTTGGGGAAGGGTAAGGGAACGAATGAAGAGTATTTAGATATGTCCAAGGATGTGGCTCATGCTCTTGCAGATTGGTTAATTGCGCGAGGTGATTTGAATCCCAATTTCCCAATTTTTACAGCATTAGATTTCCATAACGAAGGGCATAGATTGACTACGGATGCTGTCTATAAAATAGTTGCTGCTGCTTTTAAGGCGGTGGGGGTGAAGAAACCCATGTCTCCGCATAGGGTCAGGCATTCGGCGATTACGGCGGCACTTGATGCAACTGATGGGAATATCAGAAAGGTGCAGAAGTTGAGCCGTCATGCTGACCCGCGAACGCTGATGATTTATGATGACAACAGGAATAAAGACCTGTGGGAGATGTCGGAATTGTTAACGAGTATGTTGAAGGATTCGGATCAATAAAAATTAATATATTGACTAATTAGAGGAGATTAATATTATTTAATAACTGGTAATTAAATATGTTTGATAAGATATTTTTACGGAACTTATCAAATCACCTAGAAAACCGTTTATAAATCCAAATAATTCTCAAGGGTAGGAGTATGAAATCAGATGCATTAGAGCTATGTCATCAAGAGTTTAAAAATAATTCCGTGAGGTTTTTGTTAGCAATCGCAATTGAGCCTGGATATTTTCAAAGCTTTGAAGAGATAATGCAGGCTGTCTCGCTTGAAAGCGCTATCCCATACAAAGATTTAGCATCTTATGAAAAGGACTTTATTCGTGGCTCTTATGAGGTTTATGAAAAGGCTTGTGCTGAGGCTGACCGACGAAAAAATGGGGAAGTTCCTAACTAGAAAAGAGTTTGATAAGCTTGGCTGAAGCCAAAAAATTTCTCGGAGTGCTTTAAATCCTTGGACAGGAAATCAATCATGATTATTGATACATTAATTTTAGTAGTTTTAAGTATCAAGTGACGAAAAGGTAATTTGGTACACGAATCTAATCAAAGCATGGATTTATACAATGAGAATTACTGAGATTTACGTGAGGAATAATTGTTTAGTATTTTGTACCGATGATGGATGTAAATCAATTTATCATTTATCAAATATTGTTGTAGACACAGGCTTATCAATAGATTCGCTCTCTGCCGAAAAACTCCCAGAGTCAAGAGTACAAGAAATTATTGAAGCTGAAGGCGAACAAATATCAATAATTGAAATCAAAGGCTCAATTGGTAGATTAGAAAATGCTGAAAATTGCCTGGATGCTAATTATAATGAAGCTGCTCATAGCTGCTCTTATTGGTTTTCCGGGCAAATAAACAATATTTTAAATCAACTTTTTAGTTAACTTGGTGAGTTGAAAAGGGAATTACGCAATGACAGAGGCTTTTAGTATTTATGTCGTCAAATCAGAGGGGATTGAAAAATGACATCCCAAATAGCTGACATAAATTTTCGCTTATAAAACCGAAATTACTTACCCAGAAGGAGATGATATCCACTTAATAGAAGGGCGAGTTTGGGAATTAGATCAAAATCTAGAATTAACCACTGAAGATATTTTTGAGATTGTGTGTCAAGAATATAACCTAAATGCTGAGTTGATAGAAAAAGAACTAAATTGTAAATGTCCATTTGCATTAACTGGCTTTTTAATGGAGTTAGAACGGACAGAAGTTTCCTATTATTTGAAAATTGAAGAAATGGTTGAGGGAGAATAAATATGCTTGTCATGAATAATGACTTTATTGACCAGCTACGTGAAGAATTAGATATTTGGGATAATTCTCCAACGGAGTGTGATGGGCATAGCAAAGTTATCTCTACTATTTTATTTAATAAGGGTATTGAACATATAATTTGCTGCGGTTCATTCCAATGGATTGGGCATGGTCAAGTGTCACCGCATTATTGGATTGAGTTGCCGAGTGGGAACCTAACAATTGATTATCGAGCCAGAATGTGGTGTCGTGTTATGGAAAATCCACAATTAGTTGATGTAGAAGTTCCGCACAGTATATTTAATCCTGCATATTGGAATCAGGTTCAATACACCAAGATACAACAACAGATTCCAGAAGAATTCGGCGTACCTCTAGAAGACTGGTTGTTTAAAATCTTAACTGTATCTATTTAAGGGCTTTAGATGGTGATGCTTGATATTTAAACTAAATTGTTTAGTTTGCGCTTGGTGACAGCTTCGCCAGTTCTTCCTTAGGTTCCAAATATGGACTACTTAGTTGCAATAGAGCCTGTTGAATCTGCTGGTCGGTTGCTAATTCCATTGGGCTGATATCTTCATTCAGAACAAAAATGGGCTTATATATAGTAGATTACTCTTATCAAAAAACTGGTAATTAAATCGCTACGCATTTTGAGAATCAAGAAATGCCTTCTAAATCCCAGTCACGTTATCCAGAAAATTGGTCAGATATCGCTCTTGATGTCAAACAATCTGTGGGCGGCAGCCTCTAGAATATAAAAAACCAAAAGATTATTTAATCGTTGTCAATCATGCGTTATTACAAACTCGTCGGACATACACCTGTTGCTGTTAATTCATTGTCAGAATGGCAAGATTATTTACACTCAGCACAAGATTCAGCAAAACATCTAGTTGCCGAGACTACAGTTGGCTCTTCCAAAATTTCAACTACTTTTGCTGGGTTTGATCTAACTTTTGGAGACCCCCCCTTACTTTTTGAAACAATGGTTTTGGGCGGGCCTCATCATGGAAGAATGCAGCGTTATTCTACTTGGTCAGAAGCACGCTTCGGTCATGATGATACGGTTATACAAGTGATGACTACCTCGCCACCGAGTGAATAGTGATGAACCGGAATGAGTTGAAAGTATTATTTAATATAAGTGGTTTAGCGGGTACGTAAAATGAGGGCGGCAGTCAGTGGCTCTTAAGGCGATTGATGCGTTTATCAGGGAACTTCATTGATACATTACTTTTAGTAGAGACAAAAAATAAGGGAATTTTCTTGACCTTTGATATTCTTGATTAACCTAGTATCGTTGATTTCAATAACTTTACAACCACAATTTGAGTTTTATAGGTGCTGAGGTAGCAGAGAATTAAATCATGTTGATCGAGTTCAATCCACTAGCAACAAGACTGGAAGATTACGCCGCGATTGCAAGGAATGCAAAAATTCGCATCAAAGCTAGAAAGCGAATCGGTACGCGCGATGATGATGGTACAGCAATTATCGAAGAATGGTGGGCAGAGACTGATTTACTTGCATATCTTCCAGCATGGGATCTAGAGGACATCCAAAAGGGGCGTGATTATGCGGTGATTACTCCACAGGCAGACTTCTACCCTTCATGGTGGTATCAACCTTGGGAATGGCAAAAAAATCAGCGTCAATTGCTGACCCGCGCTAGAAGTTATGCAGATATTTACCCTGATGATTATCGACAGCTTTTAGCTGAATGCAACAGAATACGAGAGAAAATCGGAAAAGAATTCTTGATTAGTAGGCATGGGCTTGCCTGGGGATGGAAAGATTTTAAGATTGTTTAAAAATTTCTAGTTGCATTTAATCCTGGCTCAAACCGATTCCTTTTCCCAAAACCACATAGTATACCCCTAACTATGTTGAACTCCATTTATAGTAGATTACTCATATTCAAGAACTGATAATTAAATTGCAACGCACTTTTAGAATCAGGAAATGCCCAAAAAATCTCAGTCACGTTATCCAGAAAATTGGTCAGATATTGCTCTGGAAGTCAAACAATCGGTGGGCTGGCGTTGCTCCAAGTGTGGCTTGCAGTGCATTCGCCCAGATGATGATACGTCCGAACTTTCCCGTTCTCTTAGAACGGCGCTAACACTAACAGTACATCATAAAAATTTTCTGCCAGAAGATAATCGTCAAGAAAACTTATATGCCTTATGCACAGCTTGCCACCTCAGTTTTCATACGCGACGCAGGGGAAATGTATCGCCAGGACAACTGTCTTTATTTTGAGCCAGCTTCTTATTGAACTAAGGTACTGCAAAAGCGCCACCAGCAGAATGAACTACCTTTATCTCTGATTCCTGGGCGGGAGCAAGAACCAAGTAAATTGAATAGTTTTATTGAATTCCCATTTCTGCCATCTGGCATTGGAGTTCCCAGGTTAGCCCTTCAAAGTCGGGCATATTTTCCTCTCTATCACGGGAGTAAGCGCTTGGTTTTACGCCGATAACTTCGATTTCTGTGCTAACTTCTGCTAAGTGGTTCATTCGGCTGCACATGGGCATTGCAACTGTATCCCCTACTTTTTTGTAGGTATATTCGCCGTTCGGAAAACTTTAGAAATCGCCGCGATGTAAATCTGAGAATTTCATGGATTCTAAAAGTCTTACTCTTTTTATTTGGTTGAAAATCACTATTTTTGCACACGGACATTAAAAGGATAACTTGATATTGGACTGAAAATGCGTCGGCAGCAGATAAGGCGATGGATCTTTAAGAATGCTCTGGGATATGAGTGATGAGTAAACACCTTCATCTGTGGGAAAAACTTAACCAACGGCAGCAAGCCACCCTCACCGCCATTTACCGTGCTGACCAGTTTGTGGAGGCAGCACAAAAAGAAGGTTGGCGATTAGGTTCAATCAGAGAGAAAGCATCTGTATGGCGTAATCTGCAATATTATTTTGAACCAACAAGCTATGAAACTTTATTGCACAAGTTGTTATCCCAAGCGGGTGTAGTTGACCAGGGTTTAGGTTCCACTCTTCAAGTTTTGGAACGACACAAATTAATTGAATGTAATTATTATGACGGCGAACTAATTTCTATCAAGCTCACCACAACTGGACGTGCTGTAGCTCGTGCTGGATTGGGTGAATCAGCACCCAAAAAACCACCCAAAGGACAATTAAAACCAAGGCAGTGGGAGGCACTAGCTACAGCGTATGAAGCTGGTGAATTAGGAATAGACAGTGGCTTAAACTTTGGGGATTACGCCGGGTTTAGTTGGCAGTGGACAAGGTTTTGATTACGAGATTATCAAGGAAGTGGATTAGTAAAGGAAGTTGGCTACTGGAACAAAGACGGTAAGCACTCAACCAAGCTGGTTATTACTCAGGCTGGAATAGAGTTTTATCGACAGCAATGGTCACAATATCGCACTCTTTACCCTGATGTGAATGCGCCCAAACCTGACTGATGTTATTGAACTACTGTCTGACCTCATTCAAGTAATATTTATCGATTTGCTCCCTCATAGAGGCTAGAGCCGATTGAATATCTGGGAATGGCTGGCTTTCTTGTAGCACCATTTCTTCATGCACGGGTACATATAATTCAGCCAAGTAGCAGCCAAGGCGTAGATCAAACCACACGTCAATAATGCAGTCTCTATACCAGCCTTGCGAATAGTATTTATCGATCTGTTCTTTCATGTAAGCTACAGCCGATTGAATATCTGAGAATGCTTGCCTTTGTTGCATCAACATTCTGTTGCGTACCGGGGCATATAATTCAGCTAAGTAGCAACCGCGCCTGTCATCACGCCACACATCAATACTACAACCTTTATATTTCTCGGAGTGCTTTAAATCCTTAGAGAGTAAATCAATCATGTCGAACACCCATTTGCAATCAACTTAAAAGGATAACTTGATATTGGACTGAAAATGCCTTGTATGTTCCACAGCTACCGTCCTTGAGAACAGGGTGGGGTATTATTCGCAACTGACGACATTCGATTGAGTCATATCGTAAATTACGACATTAGATTGATTCATGTCGTCAATTGCAACAGATGATTGATTCATGTCGTCTCTGGCTTTCAAACCAATATCTCGACGAATACTTTGTAATAACTCTAGACCTGTGCGTTGAGAATTGGGGTTAGCTGACCAAATCGCGTTGACTGTAATCTCAGTACCTTGCAAGAATGCGTTTACTGCCCCCACGAAGTAATCACCATCTGAGTAGTCTAGGCGGACTAGGTAAACAAAGTTTTTGTCAGGGTAAAAGGTATTTTTTAACTCACTGGCTTTTTGATAGTCGGGGTGTTCTTCAGTCAGGTAGGTAATTTTTGGTTTGTTGGGCTGACTGAATCCCCCTGATTTAGCCCAATTGGGGTCTAATTTCTTGCGCCTTTTGGCTTCTCCCATTATCGACTCCTTTGTGCTACCGAGTGCAGAATCAAGGTTAAATCCACTATTATTGTCCCGGAAAACAGCGATGGGTGCAGACTGACGGACAAATTGTTGTCGATGAACAAGCACTGAATAGAGCCAGAACACAAGGCTAAACTTGTGTAAGCTAAATAATATGTAATAACATTGGGCTGTTTAGAGGGCTGATTTCTTATCCCTCTTTTGTCACTATTATGAGAGAATAATTGGGTAAAAACGATGAAAGCATTACAGGGATAATGTTTGAGTCTCGACCAGCTGCGCCAACAGTCAAATTCGTAGACGAATATTGTCAGTGGTATAAAAAGCTATTTTCAGATGTTAGGAGCTTTGAAGCATTTAAGTACCTACATGTGGGGTGTATTTCTGAATTAAAACGGAAAACCTTACCAGAAATAGCAAAAATCGTAGGGTTGGATAACCAGCAGGGCTTACATCATTTTTTAACTAAATCGCCTTGGGATATAGAAAAGTTAAGAGCTTTACGTTTAGAACTAATTTTAGAAGTAATCAAAGGTAGACCAATCATTTTAATTATTGATGAAACTGGAGATAGAAAAAAAGGCTCGTCAACAGATTATGTCAAAAGGCAGTATATAGGAAATTTAGGAAAAATTGAGAATGGAATTGTTGTAGTAACAGCGTATGGTGTGTTCTGCGGAATGACTTTTCCATTACTATTTGAAGTATACAAGCCTCGTGAAACATTGAAGCCAGAAGATAAGTATCTAACCAAACCACAAATAGCAGCCAAGTTGATTAAAAGGCTCAAGTCAATGGGCTTTAAATTCAATTTGGTATTGGCAGATAGTTTATATGGTGAGAGTGGTACTAATTTTATATCTGTGTTAGATGAAATGAATCTCAATTACATAGTTGCGATTCGTTCAAATCATTATGTAGAGCTACTTCCAAAGCAGCGTACTCAATATTTAGATTGGCAAAAATTCAAAAGAGTGTTTTCTGACCTTAATAGTGAAAAAAGATTTATTAGAGAGATAATTCACGGAAAACGTGGAGAACACAGATATTGGCAGATCACAACAGACATTGAAAAATTGCCAGGAAACTCTACTTGGTATGTGATGAGTAATTATCCCGACATTACACCAAGGGAAGTCGGTAATTTTTATGGATTAAGAACTTGGGTTGAATATGGCTTAAAGCAAAGTAAAAATGAATTGGGTTGGGCTGATTATCGTTTGACTCATTATCCAGATATTGAACGCTGGTGGGAGATTGTTTGTAGTAGCTACTTGATGGTTAGCTTACATTCAGAAACTCTGCGTTCATCTTCACCACAACCAGAATCAAAATTTGCTTCACATCAAAGGTGGGATGATGGAAAGGGTTGGAAGAACATTCTAAACAATCTTCGCTTAATCATTCAACCTTTTACTTTGTTTAACTTAATATATCCTTGGTTAACAGTTTTTCCTATTCCTCAATTGTTGAGTGGTTTTACTAAACTCCAATCGATTGTTTATAACCTCACTTCTCCAATTTTTACATTCCTGTTCAACCTTGATTTTCATTTTTCCTCTGCTTAAAGTGACAAAAGAGGGTTATTGATACTTCTGCCGTGGTTGTCCGCGATGCCGTAACCATGCCGTAGGCTACGACCTATACAGGGTATGGATTGCCGTGATTGCTGCCGGATGCCGTAGACACCGAGAAAAGCAAGTTATACATCCCTTTTTATGACCACGGCATTACGGCAATCCTTTCACCAATCAGGCAGGGAATAGCTATCATTGCCATCAGAATTTATCTTCTCAGTCTTAACTAATTCAGCTACTCCATCAATTAATTCTGACTCGGAATAACCAGATAACCTGTCTGCCTTCTTCAAATCACGTAATGTTTTTGGTGTTTTAGTCTTGACATTCTGGAAGTATTCATAAATCTTTTTCGCTACTTCAGATAATGGCTTTGGATGTATCTGGTGAGCCGGACTTAAATTAAATTCCAGGTCAAATACTCTATCTAAATATTCCTGCTCCGAAGCAATCGGCTTGACTTGATTAGATAATTTAGGCATCAATGCCACGACAAAACCCCCAACGGAAGCAATCATAACTGGGCGCAAGTTTTGATAAGAGACTGTTTTAACTTCCAGATATTTAGATTTGATTTGTTCCCGCTCTTGCTTACCTGGAATAATGTCACCTCTATTTAAAATCAGTTCCAGCACCCCATAAGATTCTTGCTCCCTTCCATTCTTGATATACCTGTTACCTAACAACAATAAATTGAGACACAGCCTCGTTTGAGCATCCATTTTTTCAATGCCCAATGCTGCCAGATTAAAAGACTGTAGGGAAGCAATAAACTTAGTATTAAACTCTCTACCAATCAGCAGAACATCAAGCAATTTACTCCCATAATTCCAATCAGAGTAAAGCTTGCTTAATTGGTCAGCAATTACTAGCCAATCATCCAGAATTAGAATCAATGGTGGTAAGGATTCGCGCTTTGATTCTGGTAGCTGTTTACGCTGTTTGTAGTTGAGGTAAAAGTTATCAATTACGTCTTTAGCTAAGTCTGGGTTTTCCCCGTCAAAGACAATTACTCTCTCTTTCTCTCGTAAACCGCAGAAACTATCATTCTTAGCACTAATCACCCAAATATCGGCACTTGGACAATCTGCAAGGATTTTCTCAATCAAATAATTGAGGGTGACAGATTTACCGCTTCCCGGTGCGGCAACTAAAGCAGTGGAACTATCGGCTCTGGCTAAGGCTTGCAAAGTGTTGAAGGCAAGCGCTTCTGATGGGTGAAGATTTCCACCATTCTGTTGTAATGTCTGCTGTTGTCCTCCGGTTACTTTATCATCACCCCTGGCAACATCCTGCATTGACTGTCCCGGCAATGCCCCGGCTGGCTGACCCGTTGCCTGCTGTAGTTGCGCCCGTGCTTCGGCTTCTGCCCTCAAACGTACCTGCTCTTGAAAGATGGCTAACTCTTGCGGTGTCATTTGTGACAACTGCGCGGTTCTTACCCGTTTATTCTCAGACCATTGGTGAAATTCGTAATCTAGTTGTGCGCTATATGCTTCCTTATGGAGCCTTAACCCGTACCAAAGTTTAGAAATTAGCCAGTTGCTACGAATTTCTTCCCTAACTGAAGGCATTAGTTGAACTAATCGCCATTCCCTAGCTTTGGATAACCCATAGGCTCCTCCTAGAAAAAACATTGAAGCTAATCCCCACAAAGCCTTATCAGGGTTGCTTGGTGGAATAATTCTTAATCTGGTAGCTTTGGTTGGCAAGAAGTTATCACGTTGAAACTCTGGGTTAGCTGGTGTGTAAGCTTCAGCATAAAACTCCGCTTCGGGCATTATGTAACGCTTGTTGGGAGTGCAGTACCTTTGACGGTTAACTGGATGAGTGAGCTTTTCGGGGATGAAGCAATATTCAACTAAACTAATCTGAGTTCCTGTAAATGACTTTGCCCCAAAAATTAACCCGATGGTTGCCAGCAGCCCCACAGTGATATTGTTGGCTGTTCCCGAACGCAAGTATTCTTCAAATTGTTTGCGTTTCATTGGTTTGTTCCCCTGACGATTGCTGCAATCACCAACAACACAAAAGCACCTACCCCAATCAAGCCCCAAGGTATTTCACTCTTGGGAGTTGGCTTAACTTCGTAGGTTTTAACCTCCTGATAGAACCGTGTCTTACCTGTATTAGTTGCTTCTGACACTGCCCTATATTCATCAAAGGCAATCCACAGCGAAGCTCCTACACTTGCGGTTTGGGCGGTCGCTACCAAAAAATCTTTGTCAATGTGGATTTGTCCTGAGTAGTGAAGCTTGGTCAGGGTATTGGCGAAGAATAGCCCCAGTACAATGCTGCCCAATGTGCCAGAAGCCATTGCCCCAATTCCAAGAGTTGTGAGTAGGCTGACTCCAGCATTGGCGGTGAACACTCCCAAGAATGTAGCCAGTGCTTTGTTTAGCAGTTGTTTGTTACTGAAGACATCACGAATGGATTGCTCTAACCGTTCGCCGTCTTCGCTCTCCGGGGTCGGTTTTTCTGAAGTAGTTTCACCCCAGAGCATTGGTGTGGACTGTTCACTGGTATTTTGGAACTGCGATAATAGGGAATCAATTTCATTCATGTTTACCTCGCGTG
This sequence comes from Nostoc sp. UIC 10630, assembly GCF_010747425.1. Classification (NCBI taxonomy): domain Bacteria; kingdom Bacillati; phylum Cyanobacteriota; class Cyanophyceae; order Nostocales; family Nostocaceae; genus Nostoc; species Nostoc sp. UIC 10630. The sequence continues at coordinate 7,203 of NZ_JAAGOG010000149.1, read as the reverse complement.
GGTGAAACAGAAAAAGCCAGAGTTTTTGCTAACAACTGGCTTTCGACTTACTTATGGCTTAAATGCCCATGAAGTTGCGGAACCACTGCCCTACTCGGCTAATGCCAGCAGTGCGCGAGTAATTAGGCTTTGGTATGCGGTCGGTCTTGGCTTCACTACCGTTTGTCCACAGTGCGCTAGTAACTGCGGTTTCATAAGCGCGATCTGCTGCGTCTTGGGCTTCTGGGACTTTGTTAGAAGCTTTGATTAAATCAGCCTCATATTTTGCGATCGCCATCAAATCGGCAGTAGCCCCAGATATCTGAATCAAGGATGAGCGTTGCGCGTGACGGGTTGCCTCGGCAGTAGTGGCGTTGACGTGTTCCGCCTGCATTTCGGTCATTTCGTTTTTAAAACGCTGCTCTCCTGTCTTACTGGTGTTGATAGCCTTTAGTGTTTGCGTTCCGTGCTTCTGGGTCAGTTGCACCAGTTCGGCATAAGCTTGGTTTACGTCCCCTGTGGTTTCAATGATTTTCCGATATGCCTCCAAAGCTTTAGGCAGATTAGCCTTAGCTGTGTCAGACAGTCGCGCCATATCTGCAATTTTGGTGATTACCGTTTGATCTCCTAAAACGGCTTTATTGAACTCTTCAGCCGACACATCAAACAGTCTCCCCATTGCTCCTAACGTACCGGGGGCATTGTTGGGTATATGGTTTTTGAGTTTTGCTGCTCCGTAATTTCTAGCCATTTAATCTCCTAATAAGGTATTACGTCGTAGTCGATATTTATCGGCTCTTGGGGCACTTCATTCCAGTAACCCATCTCTGAAAATCGGCTATAAATTCTCGTTGCTAATTGCCTTATGGGGTCGTCAAAATCTTCAGAGATTAAATCAAATCGGCTCTCACCAAACGCCAAGATATTTGCAATATCAGGGTCAATCCCATTACCCAAGAATTGACCAAATGCAGCAGAGTATGGATGGTCATCGATGGTTAAATGAGTTGCTAAGAATTCAGTTCCAGTGAAGGGTGGGTAATCTTCACTCTCGACTATTGGCGTGGAAAGTGCCTCAATATCTGCTGAGATCCTTGCTGCCCATTCTTCAGGATTTTCCGCTTTGAATTGCTCTAATCTCAAAGCGCGGTCAGTCAGAGGCGATTTGCCCCAATCGTTGGGATTTTTGTAGTCGAGTGTCATTTGTTAGAATCCTTAATGTCTGATGTGTACTCACGATGCACAGATGGGCGATCGCCTTACTTTGGTCGGTGGGAGCGATCGCTTCATCATCAGTTCTCACAAAACTCAACAAGTTCAAAAACCTCCCTCTGCACTTGGTTTTGGCTTAGTTCAAAGCGTCTAGCTTTCGAGTCATTGAAAATGAAAGGGGCATTGATTCGACAATTAGAGCGGTGGCTGTAGCGGAGTTGTTGACCACGGAATTCATACAAGTGGTTACGTTGTAGGGCTGTCGTTTCTAACATTTGCTCCCTCAAACTTGCGAATAAAACTCGATATTTAGAATCGCTTCGTGAATCTCCATCAAGGCTTGCACTGCATCACCCATCTTTAAGTCATTCGATGTACTGAACCTTTCGGACGCTTCGATTTGTTGATAATTTGGGGATGCTTGCACGAACCTTAAAGTCTGTTCGCAACCGAGGATGATGGTCATTATTTCGGTTGTTGTTAGCGATGGTTGTGTCTTTTGGGTGTCTTGGTTGCTCATGACTTGTTTGTTTCCTCTGGGTTTTTATCACGTAAGTTCTAATTCTTTCGCTTGAGAGTGATTTTGTAAGTCTCCCCGTTTGGCTTCAAAACAGTGTGTTGCTCTAAACCTAATTCGCTAGCTGCCCTTAAAATTGGGCCGACATTTTCAGACGGTTCACCATGAAAGGTTGTCTCCCCTTTTTTACCTTTATCAAGGTTTCTAGAAATCATTTCTTTAAGCGCCTCAAACCCTGACTGTGACATAATTCCTCCTATTTTCTATACGATACTCAAACCGAACTACTGATAATGAGAGCTAGTCCCCTTCTGGGGTTGTGTCTGCATTATGTTTGGGATCTCACAACTTCTTTCCTTTCCTTTGGGTTTTGATTGGTGCGGCTGGCGCTTCTGGCTGACTCGGTTTCTGAAGTACATAGCTGATGGCCCCTGCACCACCCACGGCTGCGGCGATGGTAAACATATTGTTTCTGCCAAGCTGCTGCACTCCGAAGTAGCCAAGGGCTAACGCTGCTGCTGTTGCTCCAATGCCTAAAACCGTGTTTCTGAATGTGGTTCTGCTCATGCTGCCCCTTTGAAATTAGTGACCATTGCGCTAAGTGCCGATTTATTGGGCTGTGTAGATGGCGCGGTTTCGGGTTTTGGTGATGATTGCACATTGCCGTGTTGAAAAATCAGTTTCTCTACACCTGCTGATAATGCTTGTGTCGGTGCATTTTGGGGTAAATCAAAAATCTTGCACAATTCAATTACTGCTAGGTAGGAGATGGTTATACGCCGAGATTCGTAATTCATTAATTAAGCTCCCAAAGATATTTGAGTTAATAGCTTCAACCCCAAGGCATTGATGAATTGGGGATTATTCAAAATCACAAAGCCTAAACCGGCTAGGTTCTGATCCACCACGGGCAGCGAAACACCACCACCCCAGGCGACAAGGTATTTAGCGCGGTCTAGATAATTGCCAGCAGTCACAAAGTTGGCGAATTTCTCAATCCTGTTTGACCACCACTGATCAAGGCATTGGCTGTACTCGGTTTCAAACTTCTTGCCCGTGAGGTGGTTGCCTCCATAAGTGAAAGTGCCTTCAATAATCCCCTGGTTCACCAAACTGGGCGAGTGCTTCACATCCTTGGACAGCAGGCTTACTCGGTCGTTTCGTTTGTCTAGTGCCTCTGCAATCATCGAGTGCAGTTCACCCGCTCCACCTTCAATCAAGTGACGGTCTATGACTGCACCACTACCGTTGAACACGGTAATCAACCAAGTTGATGAACCGATATCGAGTGCGATCGCTAATTCTGAGGGGTCAAGTACCAGGGAGGCTTCACCGAATAAGCAATGGGCAATGCTTCCGAATCCTTCGGGATAAATGCCAGTAACAACAATCTCAACTGTCTTGGTGACAATGGAACGAGTTACAGGGTGCAGATGTTCAAAGGTGTGAGTCCCTTCGACTCGGCGTTTAATCTCTTGGCCCCAGCGTTCGGGGTTGTGATTGCTCAAACTAATTTCTAGCTTGACTCCATCGGGAATATTCAAAACTGCTAAGTCTGCAAGAATGCTTTCTAATGCCAGTTCTGCTTTTTTGGCTTTGTCCTCGTGTAGTAGGGTGTGGTCACTTTGCGCTAGAGCCGCACTACCCCAGAAAAATTGAACATCTTTTAAGTCAAGCCGCGTTCCTTGTACATAACGCACCCATGCCCCATCTTTTGAGATGGTTTCGTGGTGCATGATGTTTCGGTTGCGAACAAGTGAGTATGCGGCTGGCATCATGATCGAAAAATCACCGATGATTGCCTTGCCATACCCTGCACCTGAGTCTTTCCCAGCGATGAGGTCAGTTAGCCCGGATTTGGCTAACAAGTCTGCTTGAACTAGCCAGTTTTTGGCATTGGAATATATAGCTGTCATGGTTCAGATGATTGGTGAAAGTCTTATTTATCCTGGCTTTGGAGAATTTAGACGCTGAATCGCCTTAAATCCACACATCCAGTTAGGGGTTAGCCATAGCATCACTTTCTGGCTTCTATTGCCTTTGTTTTGTGGCTGTTTTTGGCTGACAACTTTAAAGTAGCATTTTCTCAGAGAATTATCAGCAAAAGTAAAAAAATTAATTTACTTTTCTCAAAAAAAAATCAGACAGATTGTAGCTAAGTATCTGAGAATTAGCTACTGTCTTGACTGAGGTACACAATTTAAAGTTAAAAAATGCCAGCAGGTAAAAGACCACGAGTAATGTTTGTCACGAGCGATCATGTAAAACAAGCGCTAGAGCGATGGGCAGAGGATGAGGATAAAACTGTTAGCAGCTTATTGGACGAACTTATAAAAGAAGTCTTAGTACAAAAGGGGTATCTAGAACCTCCAAAAAAGTTATTGAGCCAGAGTCATCACAAAAATTAACAGAAGAAATCTCTTCATCCGTATCACACAGCAATTCGCCTGAATGTTATACTAATGAGCAAGCTTCGTATAACACAGCTAGCCAAACAGAGCTTATTATGAGCATTCCAATAGTTACCAGTCGCCAAGAAGGTGCAGCAGAGGTCAGGGTTTTCATGCTGGAAGATGAACGAGAGCAACTCAAGCAGGCTTGCACAAGCATGAAAACGAATATGAGCCACATTTTAAGAGTGCTAGCACTGCAATGGTTAACCGAACAGCACCAAACACCGCACGAATAGTATTAAAGGAAAACATGGTTCAAGATATATGTTCTCGATTAGAAAAAACTGAAACGGTGCTAGATGAACTAGCACCGTTGATAAAATGGCTTACTCAACTGCTTAAGCACACTGCTTCAAGAGTTAACTGTCTATTGAAAGGGTGGATAGCACGAGTGGATTTGTTTTTCAGGCAAATGCCTGAGTATTTGCAAGCCTGCAAAACAAAACAGATTAGCCTGTTTTGATACTGTCAAGCAGCTTTTCATGCTAACCTTACCAAAGTAAGTCTGCAAATCAGACTGAAATCAATCAATACAAAAAGGAGGGGGCAACGACACTAGCAGTATATTCGGATAGTCAAAATGGTAAGGGGAGTCGTTAGATAACAGTATTGATGTCCAAGACTTTGGCGGGTCAGACAGACACCAAAATTGTTTGAAGAACTAACGAGGCCTCACGACTCGACCCCTGTTCGCAATCTTAGCATACAGGGTCGGATATTTTATGCCTTTTTTTGGACAAATTGCAAAAAAGGCATCTGGCGCTACAATTTTCCCCGACTCTAGATTTAAAGCGGAATGTCAGCAAGAGCTACTTAGATGCAAATAATTTAGGGATGAATTTTACGCCTAGATGCCTCGTATATGAGGATAGCATCGTGAATATTTTGTTTTTTCAATTAAAAGCTGTTTTATTTTGCCTTGAGCTAAAGCATAGGGCTGATTTCTGCATTTTTGATTATTCATAAACTAATTCCAAACATTACACCAGCCGCTTGGTCAGCTTTGGAAGCAAGTAAAAAATAAGAAATCGGCTAGCTGCCCATACGCAAGACATACGCCTAGCAATTAGGCTCCTAACCGTTTATATAGCAATCTCAGTTTAACAATGTTTGCGTAGTTGAGGTAAAGTTAGCACAGCTTTAATCAGGTGACATCAACCCTATAAAACTAATCATGAGAGTTTCATGCTCTTAATTTCAGGCCTTTTAGTCAAGACGATTGGTTTCTTGTAAATCTGAAATTTTATCTTTACTGAGTAGAGATAAAGTGGTTAGCTATTGGCAACACTTGATACCAGCACTGCTACTTTAGCCATTAACAGTGGGTAGCTCCGATGAATACAACCATTATCGGAGGTTATCAAAATGGCACAAACCAATGTAATTAGCATCAATGAAGCTAATGGAAACGACCAGCTAACTCAAAGCCATTGGCAAGAGTGGGTTATTGGTTCAGGTGTTGACCCAAAGTTAACAGCTTTGAATGTCCGCTCTCTTAGTGGCCCCTCAGTGTACGAATATCTGTTATGCGCCCTACCTCAAACTGCCAGACGTAACGATGGGCGACTGCGTGATGGCTACTTGAAACGATATGCCCACGCGGAAAACGGCGCATGGTGGGTTAGCGGACTTGACCCGCTTAATGATTGGTTGGCGATGGACTGGGGACGGATGAAACCAGATTATCCCAGACTGGAATGGGACAAGACAACACAGCAGCAAACTCAAAAGCCAGTCAAGTACGAATCACCACCCAAAACTCCCAACCGAGTTACCTACTTGAGAATGCCCCTACATTTATGGCGGTTGGTATCACTCCGGTATAACGTACCGATGCCAGAACATATTACCGTTACCGAAGAAGGAGAGGCGTTAGGTTTTTGGGCTTGGGTAATGGCACATCCCGAAATCCCTGTAATCCTTACAGAGGGAGAGAAGAAAGCAGGTTGTCTCCTAACTTTGGGCTTTGTGGCGATCGCACTCCCTGGAATCTGGAATGGTCGAGTGGGCAAAGAGGATTTAGAAAGACTTCACCCTGATTTAGTCCCAATGACTCAAAAAGGGCGTAAATTCGTTGTTCTATTCGACTACGAAAGCAAACCCAAAACCAAACAGCAGATTTTTCAAGCCACACGCCGCACAGCTTCTGCAATTGTAGAACTTTGTTGCCAATGTGAAGTAGCGCTGCTGCCAGGGCCAGAGAAAGGAATTGACGATTGGGTTGTGGCTTTGGGTAAAAAGGCGGATAAAGCCGTGACCACAATGATTGCTGATGCCTTGAGAATCAGCGAGTACAAGCAAAGATTTTTCATTAACCGAGCTAGGGGACTTTACAAGTACAAGCCCAATGTGACAGTTAATACTCGCTATCTCTCACTTGCAATACACTCTCTGCCTCAATCGGGGTTAGTTGGTTTGGTTTCCGATATGGGAACAGGAAAGACTGAAATCTTGGCAGTTCTCAGAAGAGAGAACCCCCAACTCAGTTTTTTGAACAATGGGCATCGGGTCACTCTGCTCAAGAATCTCAGCGATCGCTTACAAACAGCAATGTACTCCGCGATTTCTTGCGGGGACTGGGGTCAGGTAAAAGCTCTCAGCATTACCGTGGATTCTCTGTATAAAATGGCGAACGATTTACAGGCTTATGACATTCTATTTATTGATGAAGCCTGTCAGTACCTCGCTCACTTGCTAAAGTCCAAAACCTGCAAAGAACACAGAGGGGCGATTCTGGAAGTGCTTGAGTATCTAGTTTACAACGCCAAATTGGTAGTGTTGGCAGATGCTCACCTCGATGACCTGACCATTGAGTTTTTCATGAATTTGCGACCGGCTGGTGAGAAACCCTACATCATCAAAAATGAGTATCGCTCTGGGGGCCGCCAGGTTTATTGGTACGAGGGGAAAAACAGCAGCGCGATCGTTGCCGAGTTTCACGCTCAACTGATGATGGGTAAAAAGTTGATGATGGTCAGCGACAGTAAGCGGTTTATTAAAAAGCTAGAAAGAGCGCTCAATGATGGTTCAGCAATTGATGAC
>NZ_JAAGOG010000148.1:0-21431 GCF_010747425.1 Nostoc sp. UIC 10630 | reverse complement strand
CTACCTTTCCATGATCCGTATTATGGTGAGGCGACTTGCTTAATTTTTGACTCCCTAAAACTTTTCAAACACCCTCTTAGACTATCAGAACGCGAACTACTAGTTCAAAAACAGTGGCTAAATAATATGCAGACTAGTAAGTTTCTCAAAGAACAACAGGATTTCATCAATGAAGCTAATCAACAGATGCCTATACTGTTAACTTCCAAATCAAGATTAATAATTCTTGAAGCAATACTTGTCACTCGTGCCAGAAATGGACAACCTATAGATGATTTAGTGAAGGCAATTGAAGTAGTGAAGAAAAACGTTATTGAGATAGATATTCAGCCAAATCTCAATTTAGAAAAGGAGCAAAAAAATCAACCTCCGAAAACCAAAGATACCCTAATTACACATCGTCATCAATACCAGTTACCTATTCTGAGCGAAGTTGGTGGTTTAATCACGGATGCCCGAAACCTTATATTAATTGTGCCTTTAATTGCGGCTCTATCTGTTTTGATTTTGCCTCTTACTAGCCCAAGAATTTGCGATTCTTGGGAGAATGCTACTGGCACTTATGAAAATAATAGCTTGTATTGTCAACTTTTAAATGATTTTAATCGTTTTTTTCAAGACTATCAAAAGCTAAAATGAATCTTCTATAGCAGTCCTAAATCATTCGTGAAAATCACATCTCTCTTTCTTCTTTCCTCCCTTTGCGTCCTACCCTGCGGGAAGCCGCTCCGCGTCTATGCGGTTCGTTTTCTAATCTACATTTTTCACAACTCAAATAGGATTGCTATAGCTCTGGCAACAATCGCCGGACAGAACTGGAATGGTATTGGGGTTATCCAGCTTGTTTAGCAGCTATGGTAGCGATCGCAGCTGGATTGCTCTTCTTTTTTTGGCATCGCGGTTGGTTCGAGAGTTTTTCTACGACTAAGTATGATTAAGAGGCATTTATACCTCTACTCGATAAAGTTAAACTTAAAACATAAAAGCGTGGCAGACCACGTAAGCGAATCAAAGTGCTAGCTACTGATAAAGGTTACTACTCGAAACAAAAACGCGCTGACCTGCGGAAACGAGGTATTCGTCCTCAAATCCCGAAACGAGTTTGGAAAACCAAGAAAAAGAGAGGAAGACCAATCACAATTTCTGTTCCTAGATTTCAGCAAGAGCGGTGTTTTGCTTGGTATCAGCGCAAATACCGCCGTCTCGTTGTTAGATGGGAACGTCAAAAAGTTTACTTCGACGCATTCATTGGCCTTGCTACAATCCACATCTGGATTAACAAAATATTATTAGTGAAATAGGTTCTTAAATCTTAATATCTAAGTCTAGTAAGGAGCGGTAGAATACTGGGGCAAATCACTAAGGTATCAACTCAGTCTAAGTAGTTGACCTCATCTAATTTCATCATCAGGTTTCTGAAGCATTTCAGTACGTATCTAATCCTATACGGCTGCTAAGTAGTTCCTGTTGGAGACGGAGAATTTGGGTGTGTCATGCTGTGAGTTCTTCATAGAGATTTTCGGGTGTTGGTAAATTCAGAGATCAACTCAGCCTGAAAGCCTTTTGAGATGGTTCGGGTTCATCTGTGAATTTACCAACGCCGATTTTCGTGTCCGCTTTACTGCTGTTGAACGTATCCAGAGTCTTGTTGGTACGTCTCCCAGCTAACAGGAGGGAATGTGCCTTTTGAGCTTTCACTAATTGACTTAGTATCTCCCTATGTTCTTCAAGGAGATACGTTTGGGCAGTGGCACGCGGTGTTATCGATACTCCGTGTTGCGGAGCATGAGATTGCGATCGATGAAAACGGAATCACGATTCGAGGAACTGTCGAGTTTGAAGGGAACCTCACGCTCGATCTGATCAATATGTCCATCACTTTAGCGAATGCAGAGAACCATCCGCAAAATGATGCATCACGTCGCGATCCGTGGATTGATATTCGCGATGCAAAACTCGATTTTCAGTTGTTAGTCCCGCGTGTTGCCGCGCAGAAGGTTTCAGCCGCAGTTGCAGCGATCGGAAGTGGCGGAAGCTTTGCTAATGCTGCCGCTGTGATCAATGCGTATGATACAAACCCGAACGATGCACCCCCTTCGGACTATCCGACAACTGGATTCACACTTGATCTATTGTTGACAACCGTTGTGTTGCGCCCTCCGTTTCTACAAGGAGCAAAACGGGAAGCAAACGGACAACTCGTGCCTGATCCACAACGGGAGAAGGTGACATTTACTCTGCCTCGGTTGAAGTTTCGGCTACAGCAGGGATCGATGAACAATGACCCGATCGTTGCAGGACTGCTATCAGCAGGAGCAACCGGGTTAGATGATCCAGGCGACATTGCCGTTGCTGAATTGATCAAGATGGAGCCACCCTATGCGTTCATTGGGTCGTCACAGGTCGTGGGATTTGGATTTCGATCGGGTACGCTGGATCTTGCAGAGGGTTCCACACCTCCAGATGTACTATCACAGTTCGGGTTTGATGAGTCGTGGACAGGACTCTATCTGCCAGAGATTCGGTTGTTTATTGCACCGCATGGAGCGCAGGACTTCGCGATCGATGCCGGGGTGGAAAACCTGCTGATTGGGATTGGTGCATCGTCGGGCATTACAGGAGACTTCTCGCTGCAAGTGCTAGATCAAGGCGGCGGAGCGCTGAAGTTAGGCGCACGATTTTATGATGCAGACCAACGGGGCTATGGCTTAGTCCGCACCTCAAACACAGCCGGGACAGTGCTGTTACCTGAGCGATCACGCATGGTCGTTGACATTGAAGGCGGACGAACTCCGATTACCACGACAGTCACGGTGCAAGGTAGCCCAACACAGAACAATCGGGTCGTTGACATTGATCTGTCGAGTGCCGCAGACCGAACGATTACGATCAATGTTGCGGATTCAAGTTCCCCACAGCGAACGGGCACGCTGACAATCACAGCAACGCGACGACCTGCTGCGATCGTGATTCCAGGTGTGACTTCACTGGGCCCTGTTCCAGCAGCCGTACTAACGACAACATCGATCACACAAGGAGCAGCTTCGCCCCAAGAGCCACGACTGATTTTAGTCTCTGGAACCCCAAATACAGCAACGATTGCGCTCGATACTTCTCCTGCCCGACAAGCACAGACGCAATGGACGGTCAACGGCACGCCACGGGGGGGCACAAGTGCAACTTTAACAATAGATCTCCCCCCCGGAACGGATGCAACGATTCGGGCAGACTTGCCGGGAGAAACTGCAATTGGCAACTTCACGGGGTATTTTCGTTTTGATAATCCGCCGTATCGAGTCGGCGATCGTGTGCAGACAGATGACGATACTCGAAACTTTGCGCGGCAGCCGGGCAACACTCGGACGACTACAGCAGCCGATGAAGGGACGACATCTAACTGGTTGGGCGGCAGTGAGGTTCGTGCGGCGTTGCTGCCTTTGTTACAAGGATTGCCGACTGGAGCTGCGATCGCAGTGGATGGTTTCGCAAGCTATGAGGGAACTCCACCTCCAAATACCGACAACACAAAGAGAGCCTATAACGAAGACTTGGCGCGGCGACGAGCATTAGGATTGCGAACAATCATTGAGGACTTGATTGCGATTCCCTCCAACGGGCTTCAGAGCAAGAATCTGATCGTCACTCATGCGTCCAACATGACGAATTGGCAAAACCAAGGCTTCCCCCAGGTTGAAACGCGGCGAATTTGGTGGAAGGCAGTTGCTGCTTGGAGCGGGTCAAACCCAGTAGGACTTGTGGTGGAAGGAACACTACACCGCGATCCGCAGACGAGTTCGACAACTAATCCTGTAATTGTCGATCCGCCCCCTCCAGAGAACCAGCAACCGCCGCCTCCGCCCCGATGGTTCCGACAGATGGGCGGCAAGGTGCGGATTGTGCGGAATCAATTTGTTGCCTGCGAAATTACTGCCAAGATTGATATCCAGACAGCAGCCGAAGATAGACTACAAGGGAGTATGCCGCCGGGGAATTCAGGTACGCTTCCCGCAGGTGCGCCACTCGGCGCAAATCCGGCAGATGGATTAATCGATTTTCGTCTGGTGATTCAGATTGACGATGCGACAGATACCGTGTCGATCATTGGTTACTATGGCGCTGATCCAGCAGATATTGACGGGCTGTGGATGTTAGGAACACGACCGGGACAGACACCCGCAGCAAATCCAGGCTTTGGGCTAAATTTCTTTGGAACCACGATCGTACTGATGCCGCTGATCGATGCAGGGGTGGGTGCGGTTGCCAATGAGGGCGCTCTTGCTGAACTCGCAATGACAGCGGGAATGCTAGCCATTCCTGCCGGAATCGCAGGTCTAGCAAAGATTAATAGCAGTCCAGTCAAGGTGTTGTGTGAACGGGTTATTTGGTACGGGGGCGAAGTACAGTTTCGATCGCGACCCACAGGGGTAGAAAGCGTGATCCTCTTCGACATGGAAGCAGCGCTGAGTATTGATGTTGCAGTCGGCGGCAAGACGCTTTTGAAGATCGATCGCAATGCTCCTCTGGCGATTCGATATAAAGCTGTGGGCGTTCGGATTGGAGATAACCCAGCATTGGGACGGTTTCAATTCAAGCCCGTTTTTGATGCGTCGAAAGGGTACACGATCGATGTATCGCGACCGGGCGCAATCACTGTCGCTTCCCCACTCGATCAGATTCTGACTGTGCTAGGAGCGCGAATTGCTCGAAATAACCCGCTGATTTTTGAGATTGATCTAGGCTTTGCTGTGGATTTGGGTGTCGTTACGATCGAGCGGGCGCGAGTGCGATTGAAGTTTGATCCGGTTAGTCCGCCAGAGTTAACAGCATTCGCGGCGAGTATTGATATTCCGGCGACGTTGAGCGGACGCGGCTACATGGAGATGAACGAAAACGAGATCAAGGGACAACTCGATCTCACCCTGATTCCATTTCAAGTGCGAATTGCAGCAGGCGTTGGTGTCGCGAATATCACGGAAGGGACTAGGAAAGCAACGGGCGTGATTGTCACACTGGAAATAGAGTTTCCAGTCGCCATTCCTTTGGGTGCTTCTGGTCTAGGGATCTATGGATTCTTGGGCTTGTTCGCGATGCACTATACGCGCAAAGAGCCACCTGCCGGATCAATGGCTCCCGCACTCGCCTGGTTAAAGAATGTCGCCCAGGGGAACCCGGCAGACATTGCAGCTTGGAAACCGAAGATCGATACCTGGGCATTTGGGGTCGGCGCGATTCTCGGCACGATGGGTTCCAGTGTGATCTTCAATATGAAGGGGGTCGTACTGCTGGAGTTGCCCGGACCTCGACTCTTGCTGATGATGAAAGCGAAGCTGCTAGCGGTCATGCCGCAGTTACAGGGCACAGCAGAAGGCACATTCCTAGCCGTGATTGATCTCGATATGGGGCGCGGAACGCTGACGATCGGCATTTCGGTAGACTTCAATATCCAACCCTTGCTAGAAATTAAGATTCCGGTCGAGGCATTCTTCAATTTCAATAATCGCAAAGACTGGTACTTGTACTTGGGACGGTACGCGGATCAGATTCACGCGAAAATCTTGGAAGTGTTTGAAGGCTCAGGCTATCTGATGCTGTCAGGCAAAGGATTTAAATCGGGTGATCTCAAGAGTGATTTACCCGTTCCGGTCAAGGGCTTTGCGATCGCAGCGGGATTGCATGTCTCCTTCGTTTGGGGCAGCAAGAGCGTTGGGCTGTATGCAGAGTTAGCTGCCGGATTTGATGCGGTGTTAGGCTTTGATCCGTTCCGTCTGACAGGCATTCTCTACGTCCGTGGCACGCTGCACCTCTTCATCATCGATATTAGCGCTTGGGCAAACTTAACAGTAGACATTGGTGAACTACCGGACGGGTCGCGAGTGGCGAGAGTTTGGGGCGAGATATGTGGTCGGGTCGAGTTCTTATTCTTCTCAGTCGAAGGCTGTGTTGATTTTGCATTTGGGGTCAGTTCCACGTCAGAAACTAACCCCCCAAAATTGTTCCAGTCTTTGAAGCTGATTAGTCGATCACCCGCACTTGCGGTTGGAACGGGGGTCGATAAACCGATTGATGGCATGATCGCGGAAGGGGTTGAGGCAGCATCAGCACCGAGTTCGCCTCCCGAACCACCCCCCTCTGCCCCAGTCGGACAGCCGCAACCACAGATTCCGATGACCCAGCGGCGGGTTGAGATCGATGCGATTCCGCTCGTGATGCTAGCGATGCCGCCTATAACCGAGAATATACAATACTTTTTCCGAGGAGCAGCAGCAGCTAACCTATCACCCGGAACACCCGCAGCACCCGCAGACGGTTGGAACCAGCGAGGTAACGATGTCTTCCAGTACACGCTCAAGAAAGTGGAGTTGATTGGCGAGTTACTAGACGGTTCGACTCCCGCAGTCTGGTTTCCCCAGAAGGCAGGAGATGAAGCAGTAGAAGCACAACTTGCTCTGTTGAATTGGGTTCCCGATCCAACCCCGAAAGCACTGGAGCGTAGTAAATTCCTAGAGGAAACCATTGAAGAAACTTGGGGTACTGTTTGTGATCCCGCTACTCCTCCTACATCTGTCCTATGGACTTTCCTAGAAGAGCCGTTTGGTGTTTCACTTTATGGCTGGATGTTAGATGGCGAGGCCTATCCAGATCCACCAAATACAGTGAGATCTGCTCCGCCGCCTTTGAAGTTAAAAGTGACTGAACGATGGCGCACAGGGGTCTATGAGATCGATACACTGACAGGCATCATTCCAGCCGAAGTGGTCGGCGTACCTGTGATTTGCCCACCGAAACAAGAGAAGTCGATCGCACCCGGAACTTCTACCCTAGATCTCACCGCGATTCCAGTCAGTATGGGCGATTTGACTCAGCTCACAATTCCAAATCGTCCAAGGCTAGGCAGTCCAGAATTTCCGAACCCAATTATGACTGCTCGTGGTCAAAAGCGTCCTGATGTGTTGGCAGCAGGAAAAGTGACGGTCGGCGACATGGTACGGATGGTGAATTCGGGTCAGCCAATTTCTCGATCAATGATGACTAGCTTACAGGTGACGGCTGCTACAACCTCAACTGTTCCTAAGCAGTGTATAAGTCGAGTACTCGCTTCACCGATGATGGATTCGCGCAAGCTGCAACCGTTTGGCGGACGCGATCGTCTTCAACAAATCGAAGCAGACTGGAAACGCCTGAAGTTCAGACCGGGAGTATTGGATGATGCAGTCGTCTTCCATACGGGTGAGGTCGTCACTACAACGTTCTATCTATTCGTCTCGCGGGAGCTTTTAGGTTCGCAGCAAATCATTGTTGCGATCACGAATGCAGAGGATCAGATATTTGAGCAAGTGCCGCTTGATGTCTCGATGATGATGCCACCTGTGACGTTTCCTTCGACTTGGACAACAGCATCCAGTCCTTGGCTCAACGAAATCATCCTCTTAGCTCAACATCAGCAAGTGGCGCAGCCGCTTGGTTATGTGGGCGTTATTGTGAAAATCAAGGGCAATCCCCAGGGTGATCGCATTCAAATTGGACTGCGCCCTCAAGCTCCCGAATGGCATCGCAAATTTACTCGTCGTCCCTTCTTTGTCGCTGCGATCGAGGTGCTACACGCCGCCGAATTCAAACGACATGAGTACGACACCAAGGAGCAGAAAAAGAAACAAGGGGTACTAGAAGCGGCTCTATCCGCAAGTAGTTCTAGCTACGCATTGCTCAAGCCGAATATGGCTTACGGCGTGAAAGTCACCTATGATGCTAAACGCGGCAAGCGACCGCCGGGAGCAGGTGTTTCTGATGAAAAGAGCTTGACGAATCTGGATCAAACATTCTGGTTCTACACGAACAAAGATGCTCCGAAGCGGCTCACTCCTTGGATGATGTGTTCCACACCCGAAGACGGTGAACTCCACTTCTTTGGTGAGATGCCGTTGCGGATTGTGTTTAACACGGAAGATGTCGGTCGTATCTTCGGTGCTTATGGGAAAGAGCTACGGGTGAAACTGCGATCATCCTCATTCCGACCCTTGCCTTCGACTCCACAAGTTCCGCACCCGTTACCCTTAAACGCAGCGACCTTAGAACCTGTAATTGGCAGCGTGTTCTCACCGTGGGAAGCAGTCATGCAGGATCAATTGATGAAATCCTGTGTGCCCATTGATGGTAAGCGTACCCGACATTCGATGGTGAAGATGCCGATTCCGCTAGAGCCATTCACAGATTATGTTCTCGATATCGAGTCAGTCGATCAGGGGGTGGCAGCAGATGCAGTCGGTGTGTCAGTCTGGCGCATCGGATTCTCGACGGGGCGGTTTGCAACAGTGACAGAGTTTGCGACTTCCTTCCAACTCGATCGAGTCCTACATCGATTCTCGAAACCGAAAGCCTTGCAAGCGATCGCAACCCAACTTTGGGCAAGCAATCCTCAAGGCAACCAACTAGATGACGCGATGATCAAAGCAGGATTGGAACCGATGGGTGTGCCTTCAGCACCGAGAATCATGGTGTTCTGGGAAACCGTAGGCACAACGCCGCAACCCGCAGCCGTGCTAGTCGATGCGTCGGAACCGATGTGGCGCAGCCGCAAAATTCCGCAGATATCGATCGATCCGACCCCGCCGAATCTACAGCGCTACGAGATGACCGACATGCAATGGCTGAAGTTAGAGCAGCAAGCAGGCGGCGATGCGATCGTAGACACGATTCTCAAGTCACCCGGCGCACAGCGAGCATTGATTACGCTGAAACCGAACTCGCGAGGCAAGAAACTGAAACTTGCTCTGCGGCACATTGCCCTCAAAGCAGAATACCTGGACGGTGCATCGGCAACCGATCAGTTCTATACCGTCGTTGAAACTATCTTGAACCGTGCGCCTTGGGAAGAGGAGGAAGACTAATGCCATATCTTGTCGATAGCACTAAATTTCAGGCAGAAGGGGCATATCTGCGTTGGTCGATCGTAGCGCGGCGATTAGGCTTGCTTGAGAACGCTACAACCGTTCCGAAGGAATTGCCCCAGGTCTTACAGTTACGGTGGACACTCAATCCGAAGCTTGGTTTTCCGACGGAGCCGTTTATTGTCTGGCGACGACACAAGAAAGAAAGAAAGCCGACAAAGATCAATGCAGAAATCTCGACATTAGCAGTATTTGGCAACGCTGATTTGCTTGATCTAAAAGGGTCATATTCCATTGTTGAGTTAACCCTTTCAGGCAACGTGGCGGGTTCTGCGGTCGCATTCGTCGGCGCACCGCTATTTAGCACGATCGTGGCAGTGGCGACGGTCGCGGCTGGCAATAATGTCGTTGTGCAGTTGACAGCCCCCTCAATGGAAGGCTTGCTGATCTCAGCAGGCTTGACGATCAATAGCATCATTGGTGTGAAGACGGATGATCTGTCGGAAGCAGCAGGGTGGGAGAAGTATGAACGAGTTGGGATTCCGGTCAAGCAAACCGAATGGTCGAGCTTTGGTTTACATGGAGCTAGCCAAGGCATGTTCGGAGCGTTTGCCTCAGCCCAGCTTGCCGCAATCGATCGCTTGAAGCGCGGCGCACCTCCGATCGGTTGGGCCCCGACCATCGATGGCGCAATTCCTGCACCTGCTTGGTCCCCTCCAATTCCCGCACCGCTAGTCACCGAATTGAATCAGACCGTGCTAGCAGACCTCCGCCAGATTGCAGCATTGCCACCTGTTGCCCACCCCAGTGCGACCATTGACAAACTGATTCCGCCGCCAAAAAACTCATCGGGTCAGTCCATGTCACAGCCCGGAAGCACAGCGAAAATCTTGCCGCTGAATATGCTGTATGTGGGCGCGGGTACCGATTGCTTTGCCTGTTTAGCACTTGGATTTGGCACGGCTTATCCAGTCACGCTCTCAGCCAACGAATCGTCGCTGTTGGACTATGACTTCATGGTAACGGTGCGCTATGAGAAAGGACTTTCAGGAAACAGTGCGCCTGTGGAGTACGCCGCGATCGTCCCTGCTCCAGCCCAAGCCAATGCACCACCCATCCCCACGAATCTCGCAGAGGAAATGATGGGACATCTGCGCCCCCTAGCCCGGAATACGAACTGGCGCGGCTCGGTCCGTGTGTCTTGGGATAAGCCGATTCCAATTCCGTTGTTTCGGGCACGATCATTCGCCTTTGTTCAAGCGGGAGTTTTGCCCGTTACACCCGCAACGTTGATCATGAATCAACGGGACTCTGGAGGAGCACTGCCGATTGCGGTGAACTATTTCACGAGTCCAGAAGATCCCGAACCGAACCGTTTGAGTGCAATCGATCGCGAGATTCTGATCCCAAGCAATCCGGCTCCGGGTGCGCGAACGATGAAGTATGCCGTTGCTCATCAAGACATCTACGGGCAGTGGAGTGGCTGGAGTACCATCAACTCGACCATTGTGCAGCCCCCTGCTGACAAGGTGCGAATCGTCTCAGCAGAATTGAAGTACACAAACATTCCTACGCCACCGAATGCGAAATGTGCCGCAAACTTAGTAGTTGAGTTTTTGTGGGACTGGCGGCTGCGATCGCCACTCACGATTAGTTTTCGGGGCAGGCTCCATGCAGCGAGCTATCCAGGAGAGCCACCGCTGAACATTACGCTGCCCGCTGCCCTAGAAACGGCATTAAGCGGACTATTCACCAAGACATTCACCTTAAACTTCAATGTGTTGGCTCCCGATGACCCACCGACCTCCACTTGGATCGGCTATGACCCGACGATCCACTGTATCGCGCTCAATTCGTCAGGTGAGCAAGCGGTTACGTTCGGCAGCGCCCAAGGACAGGAAGTACGGCGCTATCGCGTCACGATTCCAGGGTTTGAGTTGAACTTTGCATCAACGGGGCACATCGGACTAGCACTGTGGGCACAGGGACAAGAAGCAATTCCATTCAATCGCACAGGGGCATGGAGCGATCAACCGAGCTTGATTGCAACGTCCGATCCACGCCCCCCTGTGATTACCCCCGACATTGTGACGCTAGCAAGTTTACCGGATGCAGCAGGAGAGGCGCACGCGGTCTTGAAATGGTCGGCATCCGCTGGCGCAGAAGGCTACTTTATCTATGAGACAACAGAGACGAAACTCCGAAGAGCCGTCGGAGATCCAGAACCCGACCCCGATCAAACGCTGAGTGATCGACTGAAGAAATTGTTGAACATCTTTAATGCCAACCCGATCGCACGACGGTCTGAGTTTGTACGGCGTAACAGTCGGCTGATCAAAGACACCAGTGCAGACGTGACACTGCCTCGCGGTTCCACTGCCATTCATCTGTTTGTTGTCTTAGGAGTCAGTGCTGGACAAGTCGAAGCGCAGTGGATTACGAGTTCGGATGCCCTCTATGCCTTTGCAGTTCCAAGGGTGCCAAAACCTGCAACTCCAATGATCGAAGTGGTGCCATTCTTGGACTCAAACCTGAATCTGTACCGAGCTAAAGTACGAGTGACCACGCGAAAAGGAACGATAGTCAGCCGGATCGATTTGCATCGGGTGCGCGTGGACGATGCAGCCAAGGAACTCGACACAATGGGACCACCTGTGATGACGATCGATGCACTCAATTCAGGCTGGACACCGAAGGCTGAACCAGACCCGCACATTGTCGCAGAAGTCCAAGAAACGCCCACTGGATCTTGGAAGCGGGTATGGTATCGAGCCGCTGCTTGGTCAGATGAAGATCCATTGAGGGGAAATCTAGCTGCGCGATCGCCCGCCAGCACAGCAGCATGGGCTGTGATTCCGCCTGCAACCCCTCCTAACCTCACGCCATTAATTCTAGAGTGGGCTGGAGGAGGGCTGGGAGATGTGCTAGTCAAATGGACAAGTACGACTCCGTTGAAGAAAACGCCACTCGGATCACACAAGCTCTCAATCAACGCCAAGCGCGTCGGCGCACCCCCAGACGAGATACCGCTAATCGCCTTTGAAAACGACTTAAATCGGTTGGGAACAACACAACCTATGACAGGAAGCGGAGCATGGCGGATTGAGGGCACAAAGCCGAGGGAGTATCGAGCGATTGTGCGGCGTGCCAATGTAACCGATGCGGTGCAATTAGCAATCCGAATAACTGATCCACTGGGACGAACTAGCGAGGCACTAGCTACGATTCAACCGGGTTCAATCTTGCCAGATCCAGTATTGTCAGGCTTTGTTTTAAAGAATAGTGTCACGCCATCAGGTCGGATCTTAGAGTGGGTAAGTCCGACCCCCTTGAACATTGGTTCCTACAGTTTGCGAGTGCGAGTGATCCGACCGTCGATCATACTATTCCCAAATTCACCCCCGATTCTGCAACCGCCTATCACGATCGAGATGGCACTGGCAGACATCCCCCTGGATGAACCGGGGCCCGTACCCTCCGGGACTGATCCATTGAGAGTTCGACGGATGCCAGGAGCAAGTCCGCAGTTTAGCTATTATGCCTTTGTCCGTGTGCCCTTCACGCAAATCATTGTGCGGCTGACTTCACCAGACGGTCGCGTTGCCCAGTACATTCAGTTGCCAAGTTAATCTTATGGTTTTTGTCCCAATTACGACGCTTACCTCCAATCAGGTACAGCAGAGTCTGCAAAACAATGGTCTAGCAGCTCTGGGTCTAACAACAGTTTCTCTAAACCGACGCTGGGCAGATGTGACTCCTAGCTTGAGCGACTATCAAGCAGACCAGATGACGCTCGCGATCGCAGGAACTATCTACGCCCCGTTTCTAGGAGTGCGCGAAAACGGATTCCGGGATGTGTCGTCTACCCTCGCTAGCAATGTTGGAGCAGACGATACCTCGATTACACTCAGCACAGGAAGCGGAACTGATTTCCCTTCGCCTGTAGCACCAGGGCGGATTCTATTGACCCTTACAAATGGATCGAGTAGCAAACTAGAAATTGTCGAATGTACGCAGCGATCGGGTGACATACTCACTGTAGAGCGTGGGGCGCTGGGCACTGCAAAGCAAACGTTTAATGCTGGCGATCGCGTTATTTTACGGCTCACACCCGCTCAACGCTCAAACGAGTTTTACGAGGCGGACGGTTCATCCGTCAATGTAAATTGCACGATTTTCCGATTCCATCCACAAGCATTACTGCGCCTGAAGACCCTCGCAACCGCTCAGTATGGACAACCCTTGATTCTGCCGATTCCAGTCGCTATGATCGTGCGTAGGGCAGAAGGGTTTCGAGCCGTTCGTTGGTATCGACCGGATGAGATTTTAGATAATGTGACCGGAACTCTGTCCTTTCACGATCATCGCGGCATGATTATCGATCCACTCTATGTAGCAGGGTTGTTTGCGGACTTGCAGACAGCATTGCCAGGACTTGTGCCCTCCTCGATTACTGCACTCATAAATGGAGCGGGAGGAGTGGAATCGATCGCAAACCTAGCAGGTACAGCGATTCGAGTGCATTTGATCGATCCGCACGGCAATCCAGTGCGAATTGCTTCGCTAGGGGCACAGATGATCACCACAGACAACAACGGCAATTCGACGGGACAAGTTACGACAAATACGATTACTCTGGCAGCAAACAACCGCATTGCTGCTAATGTGGCGAATACCCCATTGCGTTGGGGATGGGCGACCAATGGAACAATGGGTAAAACTCCTCTAGTCCCGCTGAACTTGGCAAGTGGCAAGATCACGCGGCAGTTTTATCGCGTTATGGTGGTCGATACACCTTGGTATCTGCTAGGCAACCGTACTGCGACTCAGGTGATGGGTGTGCGGGCAGATGATGGGCGAATTCCAGCAGACTTGCTGCCCGTTGTGCGCGACCTAGTAGACATCGATTACATGGTTGACGGACCAGACACGCTGGGCGAAGCGACTCGGATCTTGACGCGATCGCAACAAAACATGATTCTGGCAGTGTCGCCCTTCATTGATCAAACCTTAATCACTCCAACTGCTCCAGGTGCAACCGCTCACTGGGCAGCATTTCCAACTCCCAACACGAACACAGGCTTCCCAAATCCACCGATCGCACTTTCACCCACAAATGTGACAGCGCAGTTTACAGCAGGCAACGATGTTGTAGTGATGATCGCGGCAAATGCTGCACCAGATGGCGCTCACATCCGCATCTATCCGCAGCATTTCATTGAAATCACTTCGATCAATGGTCAGGAGCCATCGTTTATGCGGGGCGATGGGGGAGCTAATATTGTCAGCGGCATGACACCAACCTTGATCCTTCTGCGAAATCCATTCAACTTACAAGGCGCTCAACCCAAGCCAAATCCAGCCGTCTTGACGATGGACATTGTAGTAGCACCACGAATCGGTCGGCGGCGATTGACAGGTGCAGTTTCCGTCACTGTGACAGCAGGATCTGCTCCCGTGATCCCAACTGATCCATTCTTTGGAGCGCCCGCCGCAACGATCATGGGAATTCTACCCATCGCAAACCAAGGTGTTTCAGAACAACCGCTATTTGGCATTCCAAAAACGATCGCGCTACCTGCAAATCCTCCAGCCAGTTTCCTAGACCTAGTGGTCAGTCTTATGGCGGAAGAATCACCTCGGCAGGCAGCGCGACTCCCGACGATGGCTCGCCTAGAAACCGTTGCCGTAACTGGAACAACTGGTGCAGGAGCGCAGCCTAATGGCACATTGCTGTGGGAAGCGATTTTGAGTGGCGCACGTTGGTCTGCTGAGTCACGATCGGCGTTGCATGAAAGCGGCAATCCTGGAAATCCTGCGGCTCCAGATGTCCACGCGCCAGGGGTGAGCGTAACAGGCGCACTCGCCTATGACTTAGCACTCCATGCCATTCGGCGAACTAGCTCGATCATTCCGCGACCGACTGGGCAAGGCATCGTGAATCCGGGATGGGTAGTTGCAACTGGCGGAAATAATTTCAACGAGCCTTCGGATGCCGCGAATACAACCAACACTGGAACGGGCGTTTTGCTTCAAAGTATTGCAGCAGGATGTGAGACACCGTGGTTGAGCAGTCTGACACCTCCAGCACTCGGAAATACTGTCAATCAAATGATTCAGGATGCAGCGAAGGCGATCGGAGTGCCGCCCCCTAACATCACCGTGGACATCGATAACGAGCCACGAATTCAGCAGCAGATCCGCCGAGAGTTTTTTGCTGCAAAGCATGGTTTCCGAGATGCCCAATGGTCACTGCTGCGTGCTTTTTCCGAAGCGAGAGAGCTAGTTTATATCGAGTCGCCGCAGGTTGCTCGAACGGCATATTCAAGCAATCCAAATGCACCACAATCCTTTGAGGTGGATCTGGTGAAGGTTCTCAAAGATCGTCTGAGCGCTCATCCAAATTTACGAGTCATCATCTGTACCCCACGATTCTCAGACTTTGCAGAAAATTTCCGCACGTTCCATCGCCAGCACTACAATGCGCGAATGGCAGCTTTCACAGAACTTTTGACCATTGCTAAAGAGCGAGTGCTCCTGTTTCATCCGGTTGGATTTCCGGGACGAGTGGCGTACATCCGAACGACCTCGATCGTGATCGATGATGTCTGGTGTCTCGTCGGCGCAACTCATTTTCGACGGCGTGGGATGACCTTTGACGGCAGTGCGGCGATCGCATCCTTCGATCGACAGATCACCGACGGCTACTCAACCAAAGTTCGCAACTATCGACGAGCGCTCATGGCCGCAAAGATGAACATTTCACCTCCAGCATTGGGGCAACCCCTGAGCGGCGAATGGGTTCGACTAGGCTCTCCTGCATCAGCGTTTGATGTGGTAGCAGATCTGCTCACACAAGGCGGCTTTGGAAGAATTCAGAGTATCTGGTCGGGTCCGCCAGCGAGTGATGCTAGTGTCGAGGCGGCTCAACCAGAAGTGGGAGATCCAGAGGGATCTGGGGGATCGAATTTGTTTACGACTTTTTCGGGAATGTTGAACGAGTTGGGGACGTGAACGAATGGCACTAAGAAAAGCTGAAACCTGGTCAGGGCAGGGTGTGGGAGGTGTGGGAGAACGGGGAAGAAGTCTTACCCCCACACTCTCCACACTCAAAAAGCAAGTTATATCAGGGCTTTGCGATTAACTTAGTGCCATTCCCCCATACCCCAAAACCAGTAATACCAAGGATTAACGCTTAACAAGCGTGCCATTCGATTTAAAATCTTTCCCCGGCCCCTTATCCTCTGAGGGAACCCCAATTTCCTCTGAAAATAGATAAGTAAAAATACTTAGTCCTCGATCGCCTCAATACCAAGTTGCTTCAGCCGCTCAAGGTTATCCTTCATCGTCTTGATTGCTTCTGGAGAGTGCCCCTGCCAATCCATGACCTCGCCCATGACCCGCAGAGGCTCCCGCAAGCGGTATGACTTCGTTGGATTACCTGGGAATTTCTTGTCCGTCACATTGGGGTCATCCTCGATCGACCCGAGCGGTTCCACGATGTAGATTCTGCCGCGTCCCTCGCCGATAGCTAGTTCAGCCCCCCAGGTTGCCGCTTCCATTGTGGCAGCCAGATAAACGTAGGTCGCCTTCTTCCTCTGACCGTAGTTAGAGTGATAACCGGCTTCGATTAGGTCTCCTGGCTTCAGGTCTGCCCGTGTCCCATGATAAAGAGTCAACTCCGTGACCGTTCCCGTTACCCGCAACGGCTCGCGGGAGCGGTGTGACATCGACAGATGCTTCGGAGACTTCTGCTTTGTGAGTTCGGGGACATTTTCAATCTGACCGAGCGGCTCTACGATGTATACTCTGCCGTGACCTGAGCCGAGCGCTAGCTCTGCCCCCCAGATCGCCGCATCCAGGTTTGGGGTTAGGTAGACATAGGTTGCCATCCTATCCCGCTCACCCACATCTGGGGGATTGCAGGGCTCGATCAGGTCTTCTAGCTTCAGGTCTGCCTTTGTACCGTGGTAGAACTGCTGCTTCCTCAGATCGTTGATCGCTGCCATCGGCTTCCTCCTTTTACTGTTCGGCTGCATTGAAATCACGGGATAGTTGTAACCTTTGCTGCAAAACCTACCAACTTGGTGTTCGTCAAAGATGTGCCGAACGCGAGTGCGTTCCGCAGGAAAGGCGTTGCCTCTCGTTCACGAAGTGTCTCCGATAGGAGAAGAGAAGGTATCGCCCTTACTCAAAACAAAAAATCACCCCGCAATACCTTTGCCACTCTTGTAGTCCATCGTTCTAGGTTTTCTCTTGCCTATAGGGACTACTTTCGATTTCTTGGAAGGTTGAGACGGACGGCATTTTTCGCAATATAGAGGTCGGACTCTGAAGGTTTCGCGTTCTCAATAAGTTCTGGCTCTGGTAAATAGCAATGTCTGTTTTCGGCTGCTTCACTCAATGTGTGGATAATGACAGCACAGTATCTCAAGTTATTAAATAATTACTATTTTTTAGTGCGTTCTCATTTCAGTGACAATTAGCTACAGGACTGTTCGTCATCTTTTTCCAAGATGGAAATTAATTCAAAGACTCGCATATTTTCTCCCGTCCAAACTTGATCTAGTAACAGCAAATTTTCAAGAGTTAAGTCGCTCTCTTTCAATATCGATACATTTGTTTTGCCCAGCGCCATCAACAAATCTTCAAATATGACTAAGCCATTAAACTCCAAACCTTGAATCTCGGCTGATGCTAAGGCTGACAATCGCTCACTACAAATCTCAATCATGAACCAACCAGATAAGCATTAGGCATTATCATTGCCGCTATTAACTGGTATATCGAAATGCAATACGTCTTCGCGCTTGCCCAACTTTGTATAAAGTTTAATAGCTGGATCGTCACCAATATCTGCCTGGACAAAAATGACATAAGCTCCACATGCTGCTGCTACTTCCTTCAGCTTCTGAATTAATGCCGTTGCGATCCCCTGCCGTCGGTGTGCGGAGGCAACAGCGAGATCGTAGATGTAAATCTCACTGCGCTCCTGCTCGAATTTTTTAAGCTCGTAGGCAGTAAGACCGCCAACGACCTCACCTTCTTTCAATGCGGCGATCGCAATGAAGTAGTCAGTATCAAGCAGTTGCCGCAGGTAGTCTGCACTAGGCGGATTCCCATAGGTTTCCACCTGATCGAACGCCTCACCAAAGGTCGCTAATAGAGCTTCCATTAATGCAACGTCCTCTGGCACGATCTGTTGAATGCTTAAGTTCATTGGTATTTCCTAAGCTATATTCCTGCTGAACGGCTAAATCCTGCTCGTTCATACAATATCAGACGAAAGGGCTAAACCCAAAAATCAGTTAATTATCCTTTGCTGCTATGCCTGTCTTTGGGGTGCAGTTATTGGAATTGCGACGTTATTTATTAAGCCCAGCATTACTGTGGCGGCGATTGGGTTGGGTTTTACGGCTGGGGTATCTGGGAAATTATTGGTTCAAAAAGGGGAATAAATGTCTATAATACTGTCATAGTAAAGTTTTCCTTTTATTTTTTGGCATTTCCTTAACTTTCCTTGCGGTAGTGGATGTAGTAGAGTCCGTGAAAGTATCCTATTTAGTGGAATTTAGTGGAATCAGGTTTAATAGTGGATGTACACTAACTCATAATTTTATTAAAGATAAGGAATAAATACTTATGTCTGATTTTGAAGCACCAAATAGACTAGACCGTATTGAAGTATTGGCTATTAGGAATACTGAAGCTATAGCAGCACTAACCACTAAGATTGATAATCTGACTGATAATGTAAATGATTTAACAAATAATGTTGACCGTGTATTAAGTCGTAGTGCAGTTTTAGATGATGTTTTACTTGAATTACGTGATAGTCAGGAACAGCAACAAAGAAATTTTGAAGAACACCAACGTCATTTTGATGAACATCAAAGAACCACTAATGCTGCATTAAATAGCTTAGAAGCTATCTTAGTACAGTTGATAAGAATATTTCCCCAATCCTAAGTCAGCAGTAAATAGTGAAAACTAACGATGTTCATGGGGAGGTCTGTCGGGAAGCTGTCTACATAGGCTACGCTACTGATGACGGCGGCGGCGTTGCCGCGTCTTTCGTAAGCGATCAGATCCCGTCTAGCATTCTCGCATAGTATAAAACTTGCCAATATAATCAAGAAGGTATAGCCATTTACAACAGTGACAAGATTGACCTAATTTCACACCAGCATCCAACAAGTGTCGCTAGATAATAGGTTATGGCTCAAAACTTTTTAAGTAATCTTGAAACTAACATTTTCTAAACCGAACAAATCCTGAATTACATTTTTCTATTCTGTTACGTAAGTTACGATTATCATCAGAAATTTTTGTAACTTCTTCCTTCAAACTATTATTTTCAGCCTTTATTATGTTATTATCTTTTTTTAAAACTTCAAGCTTTTGATTTAAATTTTGTATTTTACTCTTTACATTCTTGTAGCTAGCTAATTCTTCATTTTCTGTTGCCAATATTCTATTTTGAGTGCGAATATTAGCCAATTCTCCCTGAGCGCTTTTTTCATTTATCCAATACTGCGTACCAAGCCAACTAACATACCCAAGCCCACAAATTACACCAATAGCTGCAAATGGTTTATAAATTTTGCTAACAGTTATCCGTAATTCTCTTACTAATTCCGCCATTTTTCGGTCAACCTTTATTAAAAATTCTTCTAGTTGTTCTCGTTTTTCTTCTTCATAAATAGCTCTTTGCCTTGCTGATTTCTTTTTGGCTTCCAACTCTGTTAAATCTTTTTGGTATTTTGCTTCTGCATCATTTTTTACAATTTCAGCAATAGCGTAAGCATCGATATTTGTTTTCAGTGCTATCACTTGACAAGCTTGCCCAAAAAGCGATTTATAATTCGACGGAACATACCTCGTTGCTCCTTGATACATAGCTTGTGTTAACGTGTCTATATCTTTAATAATCTCAACAAAAGAAGTATGATTGTAAATTAATAATTGGTAATCATTGCGGTAGGAAATATCAGATTTCTCATGATATATTCCATAACGTTTTGCAAATGATATTAACGAAGCATTGAGGTAAGGTATTGGAATGCCGTCAAATTCCATAAGTGGTAGATGAAAAGTAATAAATTTAATATACCGTAATTACTTTAGGATAACGTTTACTGCCACGCCTGAAAAGTCGAAATTTACAACACACACTATGGTTAATTTGTACAGTGCATAAATCCTAGCTTAGACAAAGAGTACTTAAACTCTCTATGTTCAGGTACTAACCTTATACAAAACTCTTAAAACTGCCAAATAACAGTTTAGTTACTGCACTTGTTTCCAAAAAGTTACTTAATATAGACTATTATTCATACTTAACTCAGGTACAGAAACACAAGATAAAAAAATTTACAGAACATCTATAACTAGGCTTGAACTGATAGATTCGATAGACTTCCCACAGCTATTTCTGCTGTTATCTATCGTAGAAATTTAATTAAACCTTTCAAAAATATTGATCTTCTTGTTTAATCTGACTTTTCACACTATCTGAAAAAATCAGAGTGTGTGGGGTATACCTATACCCGGATTTCTCACAACACCTCTCAAAGCCTGCGCTTGTGCAGGGGAGCAGGAGAGAGTTCAATGTGCCTTGTTCTTTCTCCTCTGCCCCAGACCTCTGCTCCATCAAACGCCTGAAGTTTGTGAGAAACACGGGTATAGTAAGACTTTCTGTCTTTCCCTACACCCAAACCTGTAACCCTACCCCAGCCTTTCTTTTTCGCTAATTAGTCCCGAAAATATCATCAATAAGTACTTCTCACGAAACTAAATACTGTTGAATTTCAGTTTTTTGACGACGTAGAGCAGTGATTGCTTGCTGCTGAATTTGGCGAACTCGTTCTCTACTGACATTCAATTTCTCTCCAATTTGAGCTAAAGTTAGTTCTTGATCGTTCTCTAAGCCAAAACGCAAAATTAATACTTCACGTTGCGTCGGTTTGAGTGATTCTAATAAACTATTTATGTCTTGGCGCAAAAGTTCTTTGGTGATATGTTCATCTGGAGAGATGCCTTCATCTGGTAAAAGTTGGCTAAGTTCTGTGTCTTGGTTATCTCCAATCTTTACATCTAGAGAAATTGGCTGCTTTGAACTGCTGAGAAAATCCCTAATCTGGCTTGGTTGTAAGTCTAAAGTTTCAGCAATTTCTACAACACTGGCTGGACGACCCAGTGTCTGAAATAATTCTCGCTGTACTTTCTTAATTTTATTGAGTTGTTCCGTGATATGAATTGGCAAGCGTACAGTACGGGATTTCTCTGCGATTGCTCGTGTAATTGATTGCGTAATCCACCAGTATACGTAGGTGGAAAGCTTATAGCCGCGATTGGGGTCAAATTTTTCTACACCCCTTTGTAAACCTATTGCTCCTTCTTGCAGCAAATCTAAGAATTCCAGATTACGCTTAGTATATTTTTTGGCAATCGAAACCACCAGACGTAGGTTTGCTGTCACCATTTTTTGTTTGGCTCGTTGCCCAAGATTTTGTATTTGAGCTATTTCCAATTCACTTTTGTCAA
>NZ_JAAGOG010000482.1:0-681 GCF_010747425.1 Nostoc sp. UIC 10630 | reverse complement strand
TTTCACAGTAGAGCGGTCGCACACCAAAGGTTTCTCGTTGTGTGGGTTGTTCGCATTGCTTACATACGAAGTTGAAAACGCGAGTGTGAATTTCTCGTTTGTGCGCTCTGACGGTGTATTCTCGGACATCAATTGTTTTACTGGGCATTGACTGATTACTGTTGGGGACTTACTTCTTTAATATAGTTTTTCGTCTTAGTTCTACAAGATCCGTGCATCATCTGACGAAAGTAATTCTACTTAATCAATTAAATACTCTTGCATATCGCTTTGTCGATGGCGGAGAATACTTATCGCCTTGACCTGGATTTGACGAATCCGCTCTCGGCTGAGGTTTAGCTGTTGGCCAATCTGAGCTAGATTGAAATGCTGATCGTTCTCTAGCCCAAAGTTTAAAGTCAACACTTGACGCTGTATAGGTGTCAATGGTTCTAAGAATTTAGCTACATCTTGCGATAGAAGTTCTTGGCTAAGGAGTTTTTCTGGTGAAGCGGCATCGCTGGCTAAAATTTCGCCCAATTCTGTCTCTTTTTCATCTCCCACTTGTTTATTTAAAGAAATGGCTGTGCGAGAAGCAGTGAGATATTCTCGAAGCTTATCTGTGCTTATGTTTAATGCTGATGCAATTTCTTCGGCAGTGGCATGACGACCGAGTTTTTGAAAGCTTTCTCGCTGTACTTT
>NZ_JAAGOG010000147.1:0-21691 GCF_010747425.1 Nostoc sp. UIC 10630 | reverse complement strand
TATCCGACACACGACCTTTGATTTCCCCACCCTTCAAATGTACGGAGCTTTTTCAGAAATCAAATATTAGTCCTATAGTACCAATACGGCTCAGTTAGCGCCAAAAAACTTAAACGGCGTAGGTTGAGTGGAGAAACGAAACTCAACATTTCCGGGACTTTGTTGGGTTGCGCTTTGCTTAACCCAAGCGTATTGACACCAGTACAGTGGTTTTATAACTCCTGTCTGATTGTTGTTCGCGCACCACGCAAGAGAGATAGGCAGGGAGTAGGGGTTCGGAAGTAGGGAAAAAGCCTTTTTGAGTTCTAGTGAGTTTTTTCAAAACTTAAATCTGATTTTGAACAATATTTTAAATAAAACCCTGATAAAGCTGGCTTTTCATCTCAGTATGTTTTCAAACATCAAATAGGAGTCCTATGTTTAATTTAGCTCATGTACTTAGTGAAAGATTAAAACATCTACTTGTGTGGATTGGCGTGAGATACCTAGTGCAGGCTGGTTTTCTACAGGGCAACACTGCGCTCTATCCAACCTACAACTCTTCCTCATAGGATAGTCAATATCTCCTAAAAATCTGTTAAATAAGTAATAATATCGTGAAACCAAATATTGATTATTCAGCGTGAATATAAACAATTCTAATTTAAAAAAATATATCAAGTGTAAATACTGAAAATCTCCATTAATTCATAAAAATATATTGATAATTCCAAATTTAAATTTTTAGCTAACTTTGCCAAACAACGTAGACAAGTTGTATTTATTTGTGTAAATTTAGACATTGGTAACTTCCATCAAAGAGTTATTTTGAGAGGTCTTAAATATCCTCAATAAAAAGAAAAGGAGTTTCAATCGAGTGTCTCAACCATATTCCAAGAAAATAGCGGGTTATGCAGTCTGTTGTATATCAGCATTAGCTGTAGTGACATTTTCACAGATGTCCCAAGCAGATGCAGCCTCTATGACTTTCTCAGTCACAGGAACTAACTCAGCATCGAATAATGCTCTAGCATCATCAGTCGTGTTTGATGACTTACTCAATCCAGGTAAGTTGACAGTCACCCTGACGAACATGAAAAATGTTTCAGTCCCTTCTGATGTTCTTACATCAGTCTTTTGGGACTATGCTGGATCTCCCTTAAACTTATCGTTAATTTCAGCAACAGCTGCAACGGTCACTCAAAAAACCCCCTCTACCACTACAAATAATGTAAATCTTCTCAATACTCCTAATGGCAAAGAATGGGCATTTGCATCTACTACCAATTCCGCAGGACTCAGTGGAATAACCCAAGACTACGGTTTAGGTACTGCCGGCTTGGGTATTTTTCAAGGTCTTGGTGGACAGCAGCAATTTAATTACGGCATTATTGACGGCTACAATGCTAATGCAAATCCAGCAATCAAAGGGGGAAGTTTTGTTGACAATTCGGCCACGTTCGTTTTGTCAGGACTGCCCACTAACTTTGATATAAGCAAAATTGGTAGTGTTCGCTTCCAATATGGCACCAATTTAAGTGAGCCTAGCATTATAAAAGCACAAGGGAATTATTACAGTCCTCCGCCTCCTCCACCAAAACAAGTACCTGAACCTGAGACAACAGCCGCCCTTGGTTTATTTGCAGTGGGTGCATTGAAAGTGGTGAGGAAAAAATCTTTAGTAGTAGCCTAAGTGACAGTTTTCTAGTTTTTAATACTGAGAAACACCAGATACTTCCATAAAAGGAAATACTGTTTTTTAGAAAATCAAGTGTGCATACCCTATATTCTGTAAAAATTGATTAAGTACAACATGGTGTAAATAGGCTAATAATTATAAATCGTTGCAAAGCTTGCATTGTTTCTAGGCTTTTCAACGATTTTTCGTTTTGCATAGTTCTGCACAAAAAGCTGGCTAACTGTAGCGGATCTCGAAGGAACTCAGCGAAATCAATAACTGAATTTAGTTAGACACTTCTGAAAGTAAAGTCAAAACGGCATAGAACACCTACAGCCAGTTGCAACGTTCTAAAATTAAAAAGTATTAAATCAAGTTGAGGACATTATGGCTGCAAAAGTAGAAATTTACACTTGGAGGACTTGCCCGTTTTGTATCCGTGCCAAAAGTTTGCTGAAGAGTAAGGGTGTTGAATTTACAGAATACAGCATTGACGGAGATGAGACAGCCAGAAATAAAATGGCTCAAAGAGCAAATGGAAGGCGCTCTTTACCGCAAATTTTCATCAATGATGACCATATTGGTGGTTGTGATGACATCCACGCTTTAGACAGTCAAGG
Source organism: Nostoc sp. UIC 10630 (assembly GCF_010747425.1). Classification (NCBI taxonomy): domain Bacteria; kingdom Bacillati; phylum Cyanobacteriota; class Cyanophyceae; order Nostocales; family Nostocaceae; genus Nostoc; species Nostoc sp. UIC 10630. The sequence goes on along the minus strand of NZ_JAAGOG010000147.1, from coordinate 19,414 downwards.
CAAGCTAGATGAGCTACTAACTTCCGTGTAAGTCTAGAAGATATTGCACTAGCGACAAGCCACTGCAAATTACACGGCAGTCGCTACAACTCTGTTTACGAAATTTTTCTCGCAAAAGTATCTGTCCACAAGATTTTACCCTCCAGTTCCTACTCAGCAGTACAGATGTACGTCAATTAGTAAGATCATCAAGAGATAATAATTGAACAACCATTTAATTTCTTGGTGATTGAGGTATAAAGGGTGAAACTGGCTTTTATCATTGATCCGATCCATCTGCTTGACCCGTGTCATGATACCAGCATTGCCCTGATCGAAGCAGCGCAAATCCTGGGACACGAAGTTTGGGTAACTCAAGCAAATCTGCTGAGTGTAGTGGAGGGCAAAGCTTGGGCTGTCCTACAGCGAGTTGAACTTGTACCAGTACAGTTGGTGGAGAGACGCTGGATAGCGGCGAATCCTTGGTATAAATTAAGTGATTCCTCCTTAACTTCTTTAGAGACAATGGATGCCGTATTTATGCGAACAGATCCACCTGTCAATGATTCTTACCTCTATGCCACGTACATTCTGGATTATGTTGACCAAAATAAAACTCTACTGATTAACAGTCCTAGCGGCATTCGAGGGGCAAATGAAAAAATGTATGCCCTCCAGTTTACCAAAGCGATTCCAGAAACGATTGTCAGTGCTGATAAGCAGTTTATTCGGCAATTTGTCGAAGCAAAGGGGGCAACTGTTCTCAAACCACTGGGAAACAAAGCCGGGGAAGGAATTTTATTTTTGCAATCGAGCGATCGCAATTTTAACTCCATTGTCGAACTCAGTACCCTCCAAGGTCGAGTGCCAGTAATGGTACAAACTTATCTACCGGAAGCAAAAGAAGGAGATAAACGCATTATCCTGCTCAATGGCGAACCGATTGGTGCGCTCAATCGCCTCTCTAGCGGAAGTGATTTTCGCAATAATATGGCAACTGGTGGTACAGTCGCTCAAACTGAAATTACCCCAAGAGAACATGAAATTTGTACCCAAGTAGCCGAACAATTACGTCAAGACGGTTTGATTTTTGTGGGTATAGATGTTATTGGTGGCTACTTAACTGAAGTTAACGTCACCAGTCCTACGGGAATTCGTGAAATTGATCGTCTAGATGGTACTCACCTTGGTTATCAGGTTATTCAATGGATTGAACAGTCATTGAATTGAAGGAGGCAGGAAGAATAAATCAGCAGTGGTCAAATCCCCTGCTGATTTGAAGCCACTGAACTAGAGTTCAGTCAATGTCTTCTCTACTACTGGTGAAGGCAGTTCTAAAGTACAAGCGGTTTTCCTCTTGCCTTCATTGATAAATGTAAATTATTTTTACTTGGTGTCCTATTTTCTAAAAAATAGAATTACTTCGGGTGCTTGCGTGGGCAACTCACCCACGCAGCTTTGTTTATACAGAATATAAGTTTAATGAATCGCGGAAGTAGATGTAGCAATGTCTACGACGGGCTACATTTAAGCATTCCTAGTTGGCTAGGTCTTCTGATTTATTTGTTCCAAAAGCAAAGCTAGACATGGGAGCCAGCAGAACCCTGCCCAAGTTAATTTTATAAGTAGCGTTAACAAATTTCTTTACCAATTAGCAAAATTAGGGATGGCAACGGATTGCTTATCCCTGCTTTTGGTAAACCCTGAAACTAACAGATTTTATACAGCACTCAGCCTAACCTGAGACTGCTAATTTAATCTAAAATCTCAAATCGTTCGACTGAGCGTAGCCGTTCGCGTAGCGTTCCGCAGGAAAGTCCAAAATCTTTTAATTCCGTGGTCTTTGTCGGTTTCTCAAGAAGTCAGGTATATCCAATCCAGGTTTTTCTTTTGGTTCTGGAGTTGGAGTTGGAGTTGGAGTTGAACTTGGAGTTGAGGTTGGGGGATTAACTGCGGGTTGTTGTGTTGTTGGCCGCTTGGAGGTATTAGGTGCTACTCGAACGCTAGCTACGCTTTGTTGTACCGCAGCTTGCACTTCACCTGTAAACCCGGTGGCAATTACAGTAATTCTGACCTCACCTTGGAGTCTGTCATCAATTACAGCCCCAAAAATAATATTGGCGTTGGGATCAACTACTTCATAGATTGCTTCTGCGGCTGCATTCACTTCATGTAAAGTAAGATCAGTACCACCTGTAATATTAAAGACAACTCCTCTAGCACCTTCAATAGAACATTCTAGTAATGGTGAAGAAATAGCCGCGATCGCAGCTTCTCTGGCTCTAGATTTTCCAGAACTAACGCCAATACCCATCAATGCCGATCCCGCATCTGCCATCACAGCCCGGACATCAGCAAAGTCAACATTTACCAAACCGGGAATTGTGATGATATCAGAAATACCTTGCACCCCTTGACGCAACACGTCATCTGCATAGCGAAAAGCTTCTTGCACAGGTGTTTGTTCGGGGATCACTTCCAGTAGTTTGTTGTTAGGAATAATAATCAGTGTATCTACCCTACTTTTTAAGCCTTCAATCCCTTGTTCGGCTTGGCTGGTACGGCGGCGACCTTCAAAGACGAATGGACGTGTGACTACCCCAACAGTGAGAGCGCCCATTTCTTTGGCTACTTCTGCCACGATTGGGGCTGCACCTGTTCCAGTACCACCGCCCATACCAGCGGTGATAAATACTAGGTCTGCACCCTCTAAAGCTGTAGCAATTTCGTCTCGTGATTCCTCAGCTGCCTTTTGACCAATCGCAGGATTACCACCTGCTCCTAAGCCCCGCGTTAGCTTTTGTCCAATTTGCAATCTACTGGGAGCGCCTGCCAGAGTTAAAGCTTGGGCATCAGTATTTATTGACCAAAACTCTACACCAGAGACATCAGATTCGATCATGCGGTTAACGGCATTGCCACCGCCGCCACCGACACCAATCACTTTGATGTTGGCAACCCGACCAGGAACAATCTCCCCAATACGGCTATTTTCCGTAAAAATCTTCTTATTATCGTGATTTTGTCCGAAGTTCATCCCAGAGTTATTAAAGGGATTGGTCGAGTTAACTGCCAGAGAAAACCCAGGCTGTCCCGGAGATTGGGAATTTTTATAGGTGAGTCCTTGGTTATTATCAAGTGTCATTGGATTTGTGAGAGGGTAGATAAACGACTTTTCCAGGTGCTATTCACTTAAGAGTCAACTATAGTTTGACACTGCCACAATACTATGGCACTGTTCTTTATTGTTTTCACTACTGCCAAGCCTAACAGAATTGGCGGGATGAAAATTTGCTATGAGATCAGCTTTTAATGCAGCTGATCGCACAGCCAATTCTAGAGAAGTATACCTATATTTATCCAAAAGTGACCTGTATAACTTCAGCCAGACATTAATCTCTTCATTCTTCTCATCGGAGAACATAACTTCTAAAGACACACTACAGCGCATCTTATCTGCCTCAATAATATTGTTAATAGGTTTCACCATTGGGGATAATTGCAACTTTAGACACAAAATTTACCTGATACTTACTTATTCTTAAGGTTGAAGTAAGCAAGAATTTACTTGTCAGACTATACCTGATTAATTTGTTGTTTGGGGAGTCTTAATGGACACTTTGTTGAAGCAATAGTCTATCTTACGAGAACCCTCACTAGTGTGGTCAACAAATCAAGATTTTCCTAGAGGTTTCGTAACCCAATTAAGAAATATGGTACAGAATAGTCCAAACTGATTACCCAAAAGTAGCCTTTACGCAACCTTTTGTAGTACTTTAATTTACAGCTTTGGGCTTCAGTAAACTGTCTTTGGAAGTATCCTCAACAGACCAAAGTTAGATTGTCAGACATCTTGCACCCTAATGTTAGGGTAACAATTTGAGAGTGTTTTACTCACAAGAGAGATTTCATGATTGATCTTCTCATTTTAATTAGAAGTTAATGCCGATTTTCGCGCAGTTGCTGGAAAACTGAAAATAATAAATATATTTATCAGCATAAAGCTTCTTAATTTACTAAGAGCTATCAATACATTAAACACGCTAGATATTTTTAGGGTTTTTAGGAGTTAATTTTTGGTCTTTTTGGTTCATTTGTACTAAGGGAAAATCGGGATTTTTCAGATCAATATACTCTATTTGACCAGAATCGAGTTTCGCTGATAAATGGCGCATTTGGGCAAGTACCTTAATTTGTTCAGACAACATAGTACTTGGAACGCCAAGATGCACATTTCCTAGTTCTGTTTTCAAAATTAAATTCGCTGGATTTTGGCAATCAACTTCCATTACTTTCACAGTACTTTGGCTGATAGCTTGATGAATTTGAGTCCAGTTGAGACAGTATTGTTTGGGCGATCCAATTACTCTGAGATTGGGTAATTTCCTAGTGGGATTCAGTGATGTGTATTTTTCTAAAGGTATCCAGGCCCCACTTGCATCTAATAAGCCGATTGTGACTTTTTTATTGCCAGTGCCCTGATTTGCCCCACTTGCTGTTTGAGTCATTGCGACAGGGACTCGTTCTTGGATTTCGATGTTTAATCCGGGAGGAAACAGGCGACGTCTCACGATCGCTTGAGCAATAGTTGGTTGTTTTTTCAAAGAGTTTGCGATCGCTGCTGGTTCAATCCGCCACAAAGATTGGGGGTAAGATAGCACTAATAGGGATTGAGTTGTCTCATATGACAGTAATTGATTGCCTGATTTCATCACTACTTGTTTGGGAGTTTTTAACACCCATACTGGTTGAACTGCTACCCACAGCAATCCACCCGCCAAACCGGTAATGGCAAAGGTTCGCCAAATAGCTTGAATAATTCTCATCTGCCGTCGCCGACGTAATTTTTTACGACGCTGGGCAAGATCCGTACGGGAAACTGATATTATGCCAGCCATTCAAACCCCTTTCTGGTTACAATCCAAATTCCTTGACGCGCTTGTATCATTATTAATTTCAGTAAACACTGTCGGCATCTGTTAGCCGCTCTCCTCAAGACTTTTTTTATTTTTAGTAACACTTTACAGTAAGTACACAACGAAGGTAGTCTCTAGTCATCCTTCCTATTAAAGTTTCCGGTGTCCATTCTTAACTCACTGTTGTCTTTTTGACAAGGGACATAAAGCATTTTTCTTTAAAGATTACAAAATCTTAATTTAAATATTTCTGATTTTGTTTTATTGACAAATAGAATGTGAAGTGATAAATAAGTCTTCCTTGATCTCTGTATAGATTGCTATAATTCATACTAGTCATGTCTCATCAACTATACAAACAGGGAATAATATAATCGAGTAGCTTTTTTTACTGATTAACTCCGTCATCAAGCTTTGTGTCAGGTTAAAGAAAAGCTATGAGATTGTCAAAACCTCAATAGTAGGTGTAAAAAGGACAGATATGTTTAAGGTTATTAGGGTCAATTAAATCTCTATCATACTACTGACAGTGATCCTGTAATAAGTGCTGTCTTTTGCAAGACACTACCAACTTGCGAATTAATTGTGTGCCTACAACAAAGTTAGAGATTGTTTGTATAAAAAATACGAGTTAACTGCATCTACACACGCGTCTACATACACCTATACATACATGAAAACGACATTCAATTTGTCACGTTTTTATAAAGCATGTAACCCAAGCTACACGCTTAATATAAGCAACGTGTTAGATCGCCAGTATTACATAGATTTTGCTGATGTCCGTGGTTGTAAGATTGTCGAAGAATTGCAACGGACTATAGTTCGGATTTCCCCTGATGAGCCAACCTGTCAGTTATTTACGGGTCACATTGGCTGCGGTAAATCAACGGAATTGCAGCGCCTCAAAACAGAACTAGAATTGGCAGGATTTCATGTGGTTTATTTTGAGTCCAGTCAAGACTTAGACATGGCGGATATTGATATCAGCGATATTTTGCTGAGTGTAGCCCGTCAAGTCAGTGCCAGTTTAGAAGGCATTAACATCAAACTCAAAGGTGGTTACTTTACCAATTTGTTTAAAGAAGTAGGCGATTTTCTACAAAGCCCCATAGAGCTTTCTGGACAAGCAGAATTATCCTTGGGTATTGCCAAAATTACCGCCAAAACCAAAGATAGCACTCAGATGCGGAATCAACTGAGGCAATATTTGGAACCACGTACCAATAGTATTTTGCAAGCGATTAACGAAGAAATTTTAGAAAGGGCTATTGAACAGTTAAAGCTGCGGGGTCAAAAAGGACTGGTAGTGATCGTAGATAATTTGGATCGAGTCGATATGCGTCCCTTAGCATCAGGGCGATCGCAACCAGAATATCTCTTTATCGACCGAGGCGAACAGCTACGCCGACTCAAATGCCATCTAGTTTACACAATTCCCCTAACACTAATTTTCTCCAATGAGTATGAAACACTAAAAAATCGCCTGGGGGGAGGTATTGCACCAAAAGTACTGCCGATGGTATTAGTGCGGCAAAGAGATGGCAGTGATTACGAACCAGGGATGTCACTAGTACGCCAGTTAGTCTTAGCAAGAGCTTTTCCAGAAGTTTCTTTGAATGAAAGGCTTTTATTAATTACAGAATTATTCGATCATTCCCAAACCTTGGATCGGATATGTCGCGTTAGCGGTGGCCACATTCGCAACTTATTGGGTTTACTTTATAGCTGCCTGCAACGACAAGATCCACCTTTTTCTAGAGAATGCTTAGAAGCTGTGATTAAAGACTACCGAGACGATCTGCTATTAGCTATTGATGAATCCCAGTGGGAATTATTGTTTGAAGTAGTGCAACAACAGAGAGTTAAAGGTGAGTCTGACTATCAAAGCTTACTACGAAGTATGTATTTGTTCGAATATCGTGACCCTCTGGGGCGCTGGTTTGGCATCAGTCCAGCCCTAGCAGAAACAGAAAAAGTTTTAGCTTGGCAACAAAACAAGTAATAGTGCTGGGTAAGTTAATAGTCATTAGTCCTTTGTCCTTGGGCATTGGACTAATAACTAATGCCCAATGCCCAATGCCCAATGCCCAATGCCCAATGCCCAATAACAAATGACTACTGACAAGCAGCTACACGTCTCCACAAAAGAAAATCAGCATACATTGCAAAGATTGATTAGAGCGATCGCACTTTCTGAAGGTCAATTTGCCCTAATTTTAGTTCGGTGTAACTATGGGCAATTACGTGAGCAAATGTTAGAAAATATTCGCTCCATCACCAAAGATACCAATATCAGAGAAATCGTCCTCAATTTGTCAACAACTTCCTTACACAACACAATAGTCACAGAGCTATCCTTAGATAATCCTGCTGTCCTCACAGACTCTTTGCCAGCTGCTGTTATGGTTTTTGGTATTGAGTCAGCAATCGACCTAGAAAACTTACTTACAGGCATTAACCAAGCGCGAGATATATATGCCGCAACTTTTCCATTTCCAGTAGTGTTGTGGCTACAAGATGAAGTTGCATCATTGTTGTCCAGGTTAGCACCTGATTTTAAAAGTTGGGCTGCAACTACGATTAAATTTGAAATGGCAAAAGCAGATTTAATTGCTTTGATTCATCAAGAAGCAGAATCTCTATTTGCCAAAGTTTTAGAAGCAGGTGCTGAAACATTTTTATCTAATGCCTCTCTAGATTTAGATCCTAAGTCTCAACACCGCCACGAAATAGAATCAGCCCGTAATGATTTGCTGCGTCTATATAGTGTTCAATTAACACCAGGATTAGAAGCTAGTTTAGAATTTGTGTTGGGAAGAGATAAATATGCCAACGATCAAATTAATGGTGCTTTAGGCAATTATCAAAGAAGTCTAGCATTATGGCAGCAGGAAACGAAGAGAGTAGCTGAGTTGGAGAGTAACTCTTCTTTACCTCTCTCATGTCCTCACCCTACTCCTCCTTCGCCTTTACTCAAGCAAGCAATAGTACTATTCCACTTAGGGCTGTGTTATCACCGCATGGCAGACCTACACAATAATAGTAATAGTAGGTATTGTGAACATGCTCTCTTGTGGTTTAAACAATGCCTGGACGTATTGGAGGAGGTACAAAGAGAAGACTTAGTTGCTAAATTTATTTTGCCTGCTTGTGAAATGCTGCAACGTTTACAAGCTTGGGACGACTTAAAAAAATTAGCTCAAAAGTCATTACTTCTAAATAAAACCTATGGAACTCCTGCACAAATTGCTCAAAATTATGGTTTTTTGGCAAATGTAGCAATTTCAGAGTCGAATTGGGTACTAGCTCATGAATTTGCGAATGCAGCACTTTCTATTTCCGAAGAAGCAACAGAAGTTTCTCTGCGAGATGCTTTGCGAACACGACGACAAGAAAGTTGGTATCTTCTGTTGCTTGCACGTACACAACGACATCTAGGTGAATCAGAAGAAGCGATAAATAACCTGGAATGGGCGAGGGTAGTTTGTGAGCTACAACATCAGCCATCACTATATTTAGAGATTTTAGAGGAACTGCGATCGCTTTACTTTTTTGAGCGTCATAACTATACAGAAGCCTTTAAACTCAAGCAAGAAAAGATTCAGATAGAACATCAGTATGGGTTTCGCGCCTTCATTGGCGCAAGTCAGTTACAGCCGCAACGATCTAGAATTAACCCAGCATTGGAACCTCAAAAAATACCGTTTATTCCTGAAGGAGTTGCCCAAGAAATATCAGCTTCAGGACGACAGCAAGATGTCAATCGTTTGATTGAAAGAATTAGTCGTGCTGACTATAAACTTACAGTAATTTATGGGCCATCAGGCGTAGGTAAAAGTTCAATTCTCAAAGCTGGTTTAGTCCCAGCTCTGACAGGAAAAGTTATCGGAGAACGCATTCCTATACCTATTGTTTTGTCTGTTTATACTGATTGGCTGACAGTCTTAATAAGCAGTCTAAACCAAGCGCTGGCATACACAGGAATATCAGTTAATCCTGACTCTACATTCAATATACTGTTAGAAAAAATTCGTTTGGCAACCGAGCGCAACTATACAATAATTATCATATTAGACCAGTTTGAAGAATTGTTTTTTATTAGTAATCCTCCTACGCAAAGAATAGAATTTTATCAATTCTTTAGTGAGTGTTTAAATATTTCATTTGTAAAAATTATTCTTTCGTTAAGAGAAGATTACTTGCATCATTTATTAGAATTTGAACGCTTGAGCCAAAAAAATAGTATTGGACTATATGATTTAGGTGTAATTAATAAAAATATTCTTGATAAGGACATTCGCTACTATCTAGGAAAATTCTCTAGTCAGGATGCTAACGCTATAATTCACAGTCTTACTCAACGTTCTCATTATGAACTTAGTGATGAATTAATTAACCGATTAGTCCAGGATTTGACAGGAGAACTAGATGAAGTACATCCAATTGAATTACAAATAGTTGGCGCTCAACTACAAATAGAAAATATTACTACCCTTGGACAATACAAGCTTTGCGGCGGCTCGGCAAAATTGGTTGAACGCTGGCTAGGGGAAGTCATCAAAGACTGCGGCCCAGAGAATGAAGAGTTAAGTTGGAAATTATTATTTGAGTTTACTGATGAAAAAGGGACGCGACCTTTAAAAACTAAAGCTGATTTAGCGGCTGCATTAATTAATAACCATGATATAGAAACAATATCAAGCTTTAACACAGTTGGGGAACTGATTTTAGAAATATTGGTGGGTTCAGGTTTGGTGTTGCGAGTCAGAGAAGAATTAGGCGATCGCTACCAGCTAGTTCACGATTATTTAGTTGAACCAATTCGCCAAAAAAACAACTATGGTATGCTCGCCGAGTTTGAAAAAATCAAACTCGAAAAAATTAGAGCAGAAGTAGCTCAACAACTGAGTCAAAAGCAACTCAATTTGATCTTGCAACGGCGGCTGCGAGAAGCACGGTTTGTAGGCGTAGTGCTGGCAATAATGGGGGGAACAATAGCGACATTATGGTGGCAAGCCAACTTGCAAAAAACAGCAGCAATTCACCAGACTCTACGAGCTGAACGCAGTGAAACCAACTTGAGGATTAGTGGAATCACGGCTGCTAGCGAAGCTCTATTTGCGTCTAATAAAGAGTTTGATGCTTTATTAGAAAGTTTGCGGGCTTGGAGAGAACTGAAACAGGCAGATGGAGTGCAACCAGATACCCGAATGCGGGTGGTAACAGCCCTGCAACAGGCGGTTTATGGGGTAACAGAAGTCAATCGCTTAGAAGGGCACACTGATATTGTCTGGGGAGTAACTTTTAGTCCTGATGGTCAAACCCTAGCATCAGGTAGCCGAGATCAGACTGTGAAAATTTGGCATCCTGATGGTACTTTACTCCAAACCCTCAAAGGTCACACTGATGCTGTTACCTGTGTAAGCTTCAGCCCAGATGGTCAAACCCTAGCGTCCGCCAGCCTCGACAAAACAGTACAAATCTGGAGTAAAAACCCGGTTACAGGTGAATTTGATCCCAAGCCATATAAAACCCTGAAAGGACATAAAGATTGGGTTTATAGCGTTAATTTCAGTCCTGATGGCGAGTTGTTAGCTACTGCCAGTAAGGATACAACTATAAAACTCTGGCGCAAAGACGGTACATTAGTAAAAATCCTGAGAGGACATCGAGGGTGGGTTAACTGGGTAAACTTTAGTCCCGATGGTCAATTAATCGCTTCGTCCAGCGATGACAAGACAGTGAAAATCTGGCGACGGGATGGTAGCCTGGTTACAACTTTGCAGGGACATCAGCAGGGTGTGACTGTAGCTGTTTTCAGCCCTGACGGTAAATTTTTAGCGTCAGCAGGTCGAGACAAGACAGTGAAACTTTGGCAGAGAGAGATTAACGATACTAAAGACGGTTTTGGCTTTCGTCTTTACAAAAATTTACGGCAACATAGCAGTACAGTGTGGAGTTTGAACTTTAGTTCTGATAGTAAAAAGTTAGCTTCCGCAGGCGAAGACAATGCCATAAACCTCTGGAGTATAACTGGTACTTTACTCAAAACCTTCAAAGGACATAGTGATGCTGTTGTTACTATCGCTTTCAGTCCAAATAATAAATTGCTGGCTTCAGGAAGTTTCGACAAAAGCGTGAAACTATGGAGCTTAAATGCCCCAACACCGTCTACTCTTCAAGGGCATCAAGATCGAGTTTTGAGCGTTACTTGGAGCCCCAACGGTCAGATGCTGGCTTCTGGTAGCAGCGATCGCACTGTAAAACTCTGGAAGAAATACACTAGTAATGGCGAGTTCAAAACTCGACTTTACAAAACTTTAGTAGGGCACACAAGTAAAGTTCCTAGTGTCAGTTTTGACCCCAAAGGTAAAATGCTGGCTTCAGGAAGTTATGACAAAACCGTGAAACTTTGGCGGCTTGACGGTACTTTAATCATGACTCTTCACGGACATAGCGATAGTGTGATGAGTGTGAATTTCAGCCCCGATGGTCAGTTTTTGGCATCAGCTAGCAAAGATAAAACCGTGAAACTTTGGAATCGTCAAGGTAAGTTACTCAAAACCTTAGTGGGGCATCAAGGTTGGGTAAATAGCGTAAATTTCAGCCCTGATAGTCAGATTTTAGCCTCTGCCAGTGATGACCAAACTGTAAAACTGTGGAACCGTGAAGGCAAATTGCTCAAAACTTTTTCGCCCCATGACAGTTGGGTGTTAGGTGTCAGCTTTAGTCCAACTGATGAGTTGCTGGCTTCTGCCAGTTGGGATAACACAGTAAAACTGTGGCGACGGGATGGTACGTTGTTAAAAACCTTATTAAAGGGGTATAGCGATAGCGTCAACGCTGTAACTTTCAGTCCCAATGGTGAATTGCTTGCCGCCGCCAGTTGGGATAGTACAGTAAAACTTTGGAGTCATGAAGGCAAATTAATTAAAAGTCTGAATGGGCATCGTGCCCCAGTGTTAAGTGTCAGTTTTAGCCCAGATGGTCAAACACTAGCATCAGCTAGTGATGACAACACGATAATTCTGTGGAATTTAAATCTTGACGATCTGCTTGTTCGTGGTTGCGACTGGGTGGGTGATTACCTCAAGCACAACCGTAATCTTGAAGAGCGCGATCGCTTTCTTTGTAATGGCATACCCACTAAAAACTCTTTTTAATTATGAATTAAGTTGAAGCCTCAATGAGCAACCGCTCTTGGTTTAGCGGTTGATGAGGCGATCAGGGTTGTTAATTCAAAGCTAGAAAATAATTTTCGAGCTAATCAGCAAAGGAGCGATCGCTCTCTAAAACTTCACGGCTATTTTCTGGGGAAGCCTCTTGTGGCAAATTCGCTAGAAAAGCTTGTAGTCTCATGCGCTCGATATAAGGCCAGCCTCCCTCAGACTCAATATCTTTTAGGAGTGAGTAAAGTTGCCGACGGTTAACAGGCAAACTCTCTTGAAAAACCCCATCTCGGATCTCTCTGTGTAACTGTTCCAATTGCCTAAGCATTGCCAAAAGAGCTACAGTCTCACCTTCACAACCCTGTACGGCATCATATACCACAGTTGCGATCGCTTGTAGTTTACAGGACAACTCCCCTGATTCCAGATTTTTGTTATGGTTCATGCCAACTTTTCCGTATAAATGAGGCCAACTCAAATTTACCGGAGATTTTTAATTTTCCCTAGTTTGCCAGTAGTTACTCTAGAGATTGAGCCCAGAAAATAAAGCTACTGTAGGCTTTTAGATGGTTTTTTGCTAGACTCAGCGCCTTTGCTCTTCACTGCACTTACCTAAGTAAGAGTTGAATATAACTAGATTTGTATCTTTATTAAAAGCAATTGCGATCGCTCCTAAAAGAGCGTAGTAACCTTTAGCATAGCCTCCACATCAGCTAGATGCGATCGGGACGAGACTTTGTTAATTAAGAGTACTTTGATTTTGAGTTAAAAAAAATCGTATGATCTGGCTAATTTACCCATCAAACAATGGGCTGTATGTAGTAGCGTCACATACATGATACAAAAAGACTTGGGCGACGCTGCTTTTGCAATTGGCAAAAGCAAAGTGCAAAGCAGACAACTCTCTTCGCACTCTTTGAGGCAAGCACTTATGCTGCTCTGTGTAGCGCTTACTCATCCCCCCGCCCAACTCTAACAAATGCCACCAACAGTAAAACTGCTGGTTTTTTGCCCCCTAGTTACACACATCCAAATAAGGATACAGTGTGCTACTTATTCTGGGGTTTACTCCCCAAGCTCAAGAGAACGACACGTTTAACTACGTTTAGCAGAGAAAAGTTTGACTGGCGACTTCCAGCCTATACGCCCTGACATTTGTTTCAATTCTGGTAATCAGAGCAACGCAGTGTCAGTTCGGAGATGGCTTTTCGTCAGAAATCAAAGCTTCGATGCAGTTTTACAACTTAGATATTAATTTTTGAGATTGAGGTTGACCATGAGGTATCGCGCTTTAATTGTTGCATTCTTGGCTTTGTGCCTGGGACTAATAACTGCTTGTAGTGATGCTCCTGCTACTAGTAGTAGAGATGTACTTACTTACGACCAAATTCGTGGCACTGGCTTGGCGAACAAATGCCCCCAACTAGCAGAAACAAGCCGTGGCTCCATTCCCATTGATTCTAGCCAGTCTTATGCCATCAAAGAACTTTGCTTAGAACCAACTAGCTTTTTCATCAAAGAAGAACCTGCTAATAAACGCCAAGAAGCAGAATTTGTTGCTGGCAAATTGTTAACTAGATACACTTCCACTATTGACCAGGTGCAAGGCAACCTAAAAATCAACTCAGATAATAGCTTGACCTTTGAGGAAACTGATGGTCTTGACTTCCAAGCCATAACCGTACAACTTCCTGGTGGTGAGCGAGTACCTTTCCTCTTCACCATCAAAAACTTGGTTGCTCAAACCCAACCCAGTTTGAGCAGTATTAACACCTCCACGGACTTTGAAGGCACTTTCAAAGTTCCTTCCTACCGTGGTGCTGCCTTCCTAGATCCCAAAGGTCGTGGTGTCGTCAGTGGCTACGATAATGCCGTCGCTCTCCCCGCCCAAGCCGATGATGAAGAACTTACCCGCACTAACGTCAAGCGTGCTGAAAATCTTAACGGTAAGATTTCTCTGCAAATCGCTAAAGTAGATAGTTCTAGTGGTGAAATTGCTGGTACTTTCGAGAGCGAACAGCCATCTGATACAGACTTAGGTGCTGGCGAACCAAAAGAAGTCAAGATTCGCGGTCTATTTTTTGCACGGGTTGAATCGACTCGTAGCTAAATTCTCTAGAGCTTAGATAACTGGCCTGGCATTCAGAACTACAATTCTGTAAACATCAGGTTTGATCGCAAAAGTTAACTTCTTTGCCCACATTTTCAGGGCTGTTTCATTCCTATAAAAGCCTTACAGAGACGACAAGAGACAAGAGAAGAATTATTCCTTCCCTTGTCCCCAATTTTTCAAGAGGCTTTGAAAGAATGAAACAGCCCTGCCTTTTTTCAGGGTGGTACATAGGTTTCTGACAAGAGGGGAAAGTCTAAAGCCTAATATGCTTGGGTTAGTGATATTTTGCCCTGCAATATCTCCCCAGTACAACAAAGATCAATCTCGCACTTTGTTATGTTTGCTTGCGTAAATATACATACTATTTTTCAAAAATTATTAGTTATTTTTAATTGTTAGCTGAATTTCGGTTGAATGGACACGTAATTTTACTGTAAATCAAACTTTTACTATCTAACAAAATTCTGACTATTGTTGTTTTATTTTTGGAAATTAGCTTCATCATTAATTAATTAAAGTTAAGTAAAATCTCGGTTTGATATTTAGTGATTAATTTTATATTTTATTTCTATGTAGTTCTAAAAATAGCTACAGATTATCCCAAAGATAAATAACAAACTAAATACCAACTTCACCCATTTAAATTTTGCGCGGTTGTCAAGCAATTCTATTGGGATTTTACCTAAAAAAAGTTGTTAATCCCATAGTAATTGCTATTACATATAGCGCGATATTTTGTTTAATATCGCACAATCGCAACTTAATTTAAAAGTGAGTAATTGATTGTTAATTTACTCAATAAGCACGGTGCTATGCCTACCACAGTCACCAATGAAATAAAACATGAAATTTGGCAGTTGTTGCGAGAATATCAGCAATCTCGGTCAGAAAATGTTCGCAACCAACTGGTAAAACTCAACTTTGGACTTGTGAGAAAAGAAGCTCACTACTGGACGAATCAATGTCATGAAACCTACGATGATTTGCTCCAGGTTGGATGTTTGGGTTTAATCAGAGCGATTGAAAAATTTGAACTTTCCAAGGGACATGCCTTTAGTTCCTATGCTCTTCCTTATATTCGGGGTGAAATTCAACACTATCTCCGAGATAAAGGTGTCACCGTGCGAATTCCTCGGAAGTGGTTAGCACTCCAACAGCAAGCAATAGGAGTGTCACGTTCTTGGCGTGAAAAGCATAATCGCCAACCAACAGATACCGAATTAGCAACAGCGCTAGAAATTTCTCCAAACGAATGGCAAGAAATTAAGTTAGCGTGGATAAATCGCGCTCCCTTGAGTCTTGATGTGCCAATCCAAGATGGAGAAGAAGGTTCTACTTGTTTGGGAGAATTGGTTCCCGATCCTCACTATCGCAGCTTTCAATTGGCACAAGAAGACCAACTTCGCTTGCAACAAGCATTGGTTCAACTCGAACAACGCACCCGTGATGTCTTGGAATGCGTATTTTTACAAGATTTGACACAAAAACAAGTTGCAGAACATCTCGGGATAAGTGTCGTGACAGTTTCCCGTAGAGTCAAGAAAGGTCTGGATTTGATGAAACAGCTGATGGGTGTAGCAGACGATTAACTGCAAATAAACTAAATCCGCAGTTATGCTGGGCTGTTAGTGTTAAAAATAACCCTTGAAATGTAAAAAATTAGGTTATAAAGGTAACATACTTTGCCTTTGATACAAATTTTAGGCATGTATATTTCCATTTTTCAATTTTCCAATGGCTTTTGAGAACAGCTCATGGGCAGAAATTCAAAAATTACAATTGCAGCTATTTTATCCTTAGCGATCGCTGGATGTGCTTCTGAAGATACACCACAAGCCGTCAATCCTGCGCCGATTCCTAAAATAGTAGCAAAGTCCACACCAACGGCTCAATCCTTTAAGAATCCAGTGATACTTGCCAAACAGGTTTCACAAGTTACTCCTGCATCTGCTAACTTGATTCAATCTACTAATGCTACAGAGCGGACACCGTTAATTCTAGTATCAAAAGAACGGACTGACCCATTTGCCCAAATTTTTGGGCAGACGGTTTCGGGAATGCCTAAAACATCTGGAACTGGAAAACCTGTTCCTATCTTGCCTAAGCTACCGACTGCATCGCTAGCAGGACAAAAACTTTCAACACCTCGCATAGCTTTAAATCAGAAGAAAAATATTGCTTCTGTACCAAAAAAAGTTAATTCTACTTTGACTTCAGTCTTACCTAAGGTTTTGCCTCAAGTTGTCCCCAACCCAACTTTAGTATCTGTGTTGCCACCAGCAGCACAACCTGAGTTAGCAAGGGCAGTTATTGTGACTGGTGTAGTTCTAATTAGTAAGGAACCGCAGGCAATTATCAAAGTACCAGATGAGCCGACGAGTCGCTATGTGCAAGCAGGACAGCGATTAGCAAATGGCGTACTGATTAAACGAATTGAAATGAATGGAGGCTCTAACCCGATTGTAATTCTCGAACAATTTGGTATCGAAGTTGCCAAAATGGTAGGGGAAGGGTCTGTCAACTCAACACCATCAGCTACATCTGCTAATGGCAATCCTATTTCAGTGGCAACGCCCTCCTCAAATCCTCTTAATGTTGGAGCTTCATAGAGATGGAGACTAAGGAAAAAATTGAATTCGCTGGTTGTCCTTTAGCTGTCTATAGAGAGATAGCAGCTCATTTACGTCAAGTTGAAGGGGTAGAAGTGGATTTAATTCCTCAATCATCCCAACAGTTTGATTACAATCAAAGTCAAATTGGTGGTTTGTCCATTTCGTGGACAGCGAATTCTGGTTCACAAAGTCAGCAACAAGTTAAGCAAATTTTGGCTTACTATCAAAATCGCTATATAAATCCTATTTGATTTGTGAAACCTATTTGATTTGTGAAAATTCAAGCCTCAGATTCCCGACTTCTTAGAGAAGTCGGGAATTTTGTTGTTCATAAATCAATACGGTTCAAAGCGCTACTTGTATAAAATCGTGGGTTTTTGAGACGCGATAAATAGCCGTCTCTACAAGTGTTTTGGTCTTATCTGAACTGTATTAGTTCATAAATGACCGAGTAGGACTATGGTGTATGAAGACTTAATACCAATTATTTATTAAACTGCACAAAACCGAGCTTGGTGAAACTTGGGAATTTTGCCCCTTGTTTGGGAGCAACCTCAGAGAAAATCTGTATTAGTACTGAGGTTATGGCTGGAGGATGTTGAGCTAGCAGAAAAATGTAATGATTTGGTAAAAATCCTGTCTGGGAGTATGAAACGGAAAAGGTTTGTGATAAAGCAATTGGGTGTGTCTGAAGTGGGAAATGATAGTGTCCGTAGTTGAGAATATTTGTTTTTCCCATCTTTGGAAGCAGTAAATGTCTACTTAAATCAATAGCCCGATAAAACCGGAATGGTGGTGCGTCCCTCTAATCTGGAAGATATTTTTGTGGAATTAACGGGACGCTAGTTAGATTAACCTCATCCTCCTAACTGCCGCAGCATAGCTTCTACTCTGTCCACTCCTTGTAAGTCATTGCGCCGCTTGTACAAGTCGCGGGCTTTTTGAAGCAAGCTGTTGGCTTGTTTGGTTTGTCGTCGCTGTTTATACATCGAACCCATCAACTCATAAGTCTGGGCGTTGTTTTTATCCAAATCTATTGCTTGTTGATATGCCCAAGTAGCAGCATTATAGTCTCCCATACGAGATTGCGTCACAGCTAATCCTAAATAGGCGTTAACGTTATTACGGTTTAGCTGTATGGCCCTACGGTAGCCTTCTTTTGCCCCAGCGGTGTCTCCCAAATTGGCTTTGATGTAACCCACAGCGTAATAAAAATCACTGTTGTTAGGGTTGATGGCGATCGCACGACGATAAGAAGTTAGTGCTGCCTGGTAATTTCCCTGTTGAGCGTATAGGTAGCCAATACCTGAATGGATTTTAGCATTTTTAGGATCTAGACTAGCTGCTTGCTGATAAACTGCGATCGCACCACCATAATCGCCACTATCTACTAACCTCCGTCCTTCTTCTAGTAGTTGCTTTAATTGTGGGTTTTTGGCTTGCGCCACTAATACCTGAGCTTGAGCTACTGAAGGTATGGTGAAGGCAAAACATCCTAGTAACACCACACTAAACACGAATGATGTTGGCTTGTACACAGTAAATTTCCTGAAATTTTAGAGGACTTTTTTCTTGTACATTAAAACAAAAATATGGATTTTTGAAAACTGTATTTATTCGTATGAATTTAGATGTTAATAGTTCATTCACTGTTCCTTTACATTCAGCACTCCATAAGAGAGTTTTGACTGAAGGATGAGTATAAGCTATCAAAGATTAAATTAAGTTATCCTATATAAAACAGTACAACAGCAAAACGACACCTTTTTTAATCAGTATTTATACGCATTTTCTAAAAAATATTAATAGGCACTTAACTTAATCCTATATCTTGATAGGTCAAGCTTACAGGGTTTGGTATTCTATTTAATTTAATAATTTGCTGACTATATATAATTTTTAGTCTTTTATACTACTTTTTTAGAAGTCATCATCCCGGCATTAACATCCTTTTATGGTCATTACACGGTAAGATAAATTTGATCAGTCAAATGTTCCTTTAAGTCCTAGTTTTTGGTGAGGATAATACTAAAGCTGAAAGCGCAATCTCAAGTTGTGCGAGAGGATGTTTATTCAACCTATATTTTGTAATAAAAGTTACAATTTTCACACATTTGGATAAACATCTGAATAATCAATATGTATATTATTTAGGAGGTTAATTTATGATTATAACTACTACTGATGTAATTCAAGGAGCCGTGATTGAGTCATATTTAGGTATTGTGACAGCCGAAGTAGTCTACGGCAGCAATTTCTTACGGGATTTTTTGGCTGGTATTCGCGATATTATCGGTGGACGCACTGCTAGCTATGAGCGTCTATTTGAGCAGGGTCAACGCAAGGCATTAGAAGAATTAGAACAACGGGCACAACGTTTAGGAGCAAATGCTGTAATCGGGATTGAAATTGATACTGGCACAATTAATCTTGACCAATCAGGAGTTCTTTTGCTGATTACTGCCACAGGTACAGCTGTAAGGATGCGTTAGTTTTTATTGGCTATCTAAATTATTTTGTTATAACTTTAATAAGTATTACAAGCTTTTTTACTAAGTTAAAGCTCCAGTCAGATAGATTATTTTATTATGTCAGGAGATAAGTGTATTTTAATTTAAGTAT
>NZ_JAAGOG010000146.1:0-21814 GCF_010747425.1 Nostoc sp. UIC 10630 | reverse complement strand
CTTTATATCATAGGTTCATTTTTTGGTTAATACCGAAAAATACTGAACTTATAGAAATTATTTAATTTATGTCTACTAAAGAGATAAAAATTTATTTTTATATAGAAGGCTGATATCACAGAAACAAAACCTACATTTCCAAGCTAATTAAGCTCACTTTCATAGAGAAATAGTATGACTTAAAATTAACTTTGTAGAAATCTATTTCATTCAAAGCTAGCTTTATGAAGATGTTGTCAGCATACTAAGGCTATAATACCCACGTGTTAAGATAAAAATATCAGTTAGGGGCAAAATAATATGAAAAAACTTAAAACCTCCCTGTAGTAGGGAGGCGGTAGAATAAATATTCATAATTTCAAGCAAATACGCAGTAATTAGATTTAATACTCAATAGCTGAATTACACTGTTGCTTGCAGAGACTATAGGACTAGTATTTAATTTTTGAAACTACCGTTGTAGGTTTTTATATATGGTTGCTAAATCTGCTGCCTGCATATTTACTGTGCGAACAGGTTTAATACCTTGGCGCAATTTATTAAGTAAATTAGCATCTGTTGCTAATCGCTCAAGAGCTTGAGTCCAAGCTTTAGTATCATTAGCAGTTACTAACCAACCATCAATGCCATGTTTTATAAGTTCGGCAATACCCCCCAAATTGGAACCAATTACAGGAAGGCCGGCTTCATGGGCTTCTAAGACTACTATTGGTCCAGTTTCTAACCATTGGGAAGGTACAGCTAGGATGTCATAATTGGCTAGAGCCTGGGGAAGTTCAACTCTAGTTAGTTGTTTCTCTACCCGAATTCGGGGGTCATTGTCAATTAGGTTAAAAATTGTTTGGCGATATCGTTCATCTTGCGCTATGCCATGAATTATCAATTCAATGGGAATCATCGCAGGTAAATCTTTAACTGCCTGGACTAAGATATCAATACCTTTATATATATCCCAGCGTCCTAAAAAAACTACTTTTAAAGTGCCTGATTGCTGTAATACCTGTGTTGATTTTTCTTGTGTTGCGTCAGAAATTCCGTGTCGAGAGAGAACGAGTTTTTTTTCAGGAATGCCGTTAATTAGTAGAGCCTCATAAAGCCAATCACACACTGCTACAATGCGGTCTGCAAATTTTGCCATTTCTAGTAGGCTTTTTTTGCGGGCAGTAACATAACCAGGTATCACAAAAGGACGCACAAACTGTCCTAAGTTGCCTTTGTCTACTGAGGCAGGAAGATAAGCACTTACAGGCAATGGCACTCTCCCGACAACAGCTTCGGGCAGATAGCTAAAACCTTTGACCATTGCAGCAGGCAGCTTTCTGCTTAAACTATCAGCACACTGAGAACAACGCACCACGTCTATTTTGCCATCACAAGCCTGTTGTCCATTGAACATCAGAGTAGTTCGTTGGCATAAGGGCAGAGGATAATGGATTGTTACCACCGTTGCCATGCCTAATTCTTTTGCTAAACGTAGATGAGGCAATCCACAAGATACTTCCCAATGGTGCTGATGGTAGATGTCTGCTTTTTGGTGAGATAGCCAATTAGCAAAATCTTCAAATTTTCCATGAGGAAATTGACCGTGATTCGGTTGTGTTTTAGGTACTGGGAATACAGGATATCGATAAACTTCTACATCGTTGTACTTGTAAGTATCACCGTGTGGGGAACCTAATTTGGCCGCTGCTATCAGGATGTCAATATCATGCGTAGGCTCTGCCAACGCTAAGAGCGATCGCAATTCTGGCAGTAAATCGTTGAGGTTTACTTGAATACCACCGCATTTATCTGGAAAATAACGAGCAAGAGCTTGGATTACTTTCATCGGGAGGAATCTCCAGGACAGGAAATCTGCTCTTGCTATTTTATTCGCTGTATTGTGAATTACCCAGTAATATCTGTACTCCAATACAAACTAGATCGCCCATTCTCACCTCAATACCGTTCAGTTAAGCCCAAAAAACTTGATAAAGACACGAAATTTCGCGTCTTTATAGGTTTTTTAACCTTTCTTTCTTTGTATGAAACCACCCTGCTCTCCTTATTAAGGAGAGCTAAGGTGTACACACAAGTCTTTAAGAGTTGCCCCATAAGCTTTTGATCCCCCCAACCCCCCGATAAATTGGGGGGCAAGAACCTCTCAAAGTCCTACTTTTTAAGGAGGATTTAGGAGGATCGACAATATTTTGGTTTTGTAGAGAGATGTGTGTACACCGTAGATTAAGGATAGGGGGAGGCGATATGGATTAAGCGCTAAAGTATTTTGCTACTGGGTGGTAAGTAATAATTGCAGTGGTTGACTGTTCTGGATAAAGTTGTTCACTTTCATCCATATACAATTTAATTCTGTTAGTCTGCAATAATTCCAGTTGCTTGTATTGGTCTTGGATGTTCGGGCAAGCTGGATACCCAAAGCTATAGCGTGAGCCACGATAGCGTTGTGCTAATATATCCCGAATATTATCGGGTTCTTCAGCAGTAAAACCTAACTCTCGGCGAATTCTGGCGTGTGTCCATTCAGCTACAGCCTCTGCAACCTGCACCGCCATACCGTGGAAATACAGGTAATCAGTGTATTGGTTAGCCGCAAATAGTTTTTGAGCAAACTCTGTGGCAATTTCCCCTACAGTCACCGCCTGCATGGGGAAGACATCAATAATTCCCGATTCCTTTGGTGCAAAGAAATCTGCTATGCACAGCCGCCTTAATGACTTTTGTCTGGGGAATTCAAAAGTTGTAACCTGCTGTGATTGGTTCTCTGAATCATATATATGTAGAGAATTCCCCTCCGCTTGACAAGGGAAATACCCATAAATCACCTGGGGATGCAACAGATTTTCTTCAATAATTCGCTGTTTCCAAGTTTCTAAAATTGGGTAGACTTTCTCAGCTAAGAAAGCCTGATATTCTTCCTTAGATTGTTCCTTTGGTTTGCGGAATTGCCACTGTCCAGCAATCAAAGCTTGTAAATCTAAGTGCCAGAATATTTCCTCGATGGGAATATCACTAGGCTGCAATAACTTCGTTCCCCAGAAAGGTGGTGTCGGACGTTCAATATCTATTGCCACAGCATCAGAACGTCTCGTATCTACTTCTTTTGGTTCAGCAGATGTTTCTTCAGCAGTCTTAGCTTTTGGTTCTTTGTTACCATTCGTCGAAACTTCAGCCGTTTCGATTTCGTTCAAAAATCCCTGCAAATCTTCCCAGTTACCAGTAGCTTTAGCTGGCATTAATTTATCCATGAAGTGCAAGTCAGAAAAGGCATCTTTGCCATAAACGACTTTACCTTTATAGGTATTTTGGCAATCTTCATAGACAAATTTAGGAGTTAACGCCGCACCACCTAAAATTACGGGGACACTAATTCCCTTTTCGTTGAATACCTCCAAGTTCTCTTTCATGAAGGCAGTAGATTTTACCAGCAAACCACTCATGGCAATACAATCAGCTTTGTGCTGTTCGTAGGCGTTGATGATGTTTTCTACCGGCTGCTTAATTCCCAGGTTAATCACCTTGTAGCCGTTGTTGGACAAGATGATATCCACCAAGTTTTTACCAATGTCGTGGACATCGCCTTTGACTGTGGCAATGATAAAGGTTCCCTTGGCATTGTTGCCTGATTCTGATTTTTCCATGAATGGTTCGAGAAACGCTACCGCCGCTTTCATGGTTTCGGCAGATTGCAAGACGAAGGGTAGCTGCATTTGTCCAGAACCGAATAATTCCCCGACAACTTTCATCCCATCTAGCAAGAAGGTGTTGATAATTTCTAAGGGGGGATGTTCTTCTAAGGCTTTTTTCAGATGTTCTTCTAAGCCAATGCGTTCGCCGTCGATGATGTGACGCTTGAGACGTTCTGGGATGGGGAGACTTTCATCTAAGGAGCGATCGCGCTTAGTTGTCACCCCGGCAAACACTGTGGTAAGCTCTCCCAAGGGATCGTAAACGCAGACGTTACCCTCAAACTTCCGCTCATCATAAATCAACTGGCGACAGATTTCTTGATGGCGGACGTCAATCTTGGATAACGGTAAAATCTTGTTAGCACTGACAATGGCTGCATCCATTCCCGCCGTCGTCGCTTCGTGCAAAAACACCGAGTTCAGCACCATTCGCGAGGCTGGATTCAAACCAAAGGAAATATTGGAAACACCCAAAATCACATGACATCCAGGCAATTCCTCACGAATGCGCCGGATAGATTCAATTGTGGCTTTACCATTTTCTCGGTCTTCTTCAATCCCGGTGGAAATTGGTAACGCGAGGGTATCAAAGAATATTTCTGTGGGTGGTATGCCATATTCTACAGCTTGACGGTATGCGCGTTGAGCGATCGCAAACTTTTTATCGGCTGTTCGCGCCATGCCATCTTCATCAATAGTACCAATGACTATACCAGCACCGTATTTCTTCGCTAACTCCAGCACCTTCAAAAAGCGCGGTTCCCCATCTTCGTAGTTGGTGGAGTTCAGCAAACACTTACCACCGGCAACCTTTAAACCCGCCTCCATTTTTTCCCATTCGGTGGAGTCAAGCATTAAAGGCAATGTCACGTTATTGACAATGCGTGAAACTAATTCGTGCATATCGCGCACGCCGTCGCGTCCTACATAATCGACGTTGACATCTAGGATGTGTGCGCCTTCTTTGACTTGCGCCCTCGCCATTGAAACGAGTCCATCCCAATCTTCGGCATTTAGCAAATCGCGGCACTTCTTGGAGCCACTGGCGTTTAGACGTTCACCAACAATCAAGAAGGAATTATCTTGGTCATAAGGCTGAGTGGTGTAAATTGATGCTGCTGCTGGTTCTAAGCTAGGTTGTCTAACTTTTGGCTTCAGGTCTTTGGCTAGTTCTGCCAATTGTTGAATGTGTTCTGGACGCGTCCCACAGCAACCCCCGATCACTTGGACACCCAAATCTTCAACAAAATGCATCAGCGACATCCGTAATTCCAACGGTGTCAGGCGGTAGTGCGCTTGACCGCCGATGTTTTCAGGTAAACCCGCGTTGGGTATACAGGAAACGATGAAAGGTGAATGTTCTGCCAGATACTTGATATGTGGTTTCATCAAGTCTGGACCGGTGGCGCAGTTTAGACCGAGAATGTCAATTGGGTAAGGTTCCAGAATTGTCAGCACAGCACTGATTTCTGAACCTACCAACATTGTGCCCATGCTTTCCATTGTCACAGAAACCATCAACGGGCGGCGATCGCCTTTTTTGGCAAACACTTCTTCAATTCCATTCAGCGCCGCCTTAATTTGCAGCACATCTTGGCAGGTTTCCACCAAAAATAAATCGACACCACCATCCCACAGCGCCTCTGCTTGTTCAGCAAAAGTAGCTTTCATGGTGTCAAAGTCAATATGTCCCAAAGTAGGGAGTTTTGTTGTCGGCCCGATGGAACCTGCCACAAACCGGGGTTTTTCTGGGGTGGAAAATTCCGCAGCCACACGCTTCGCCAATTCTGCGGCTGTCTTGCTGAGGTAATATGCTTGGTCTGCTAAGTCATATTCTGCCAGCACCAAGGACGTACTGCCAAAGGTATCGGTTTCAATCACATCTGCACCAGCAGCGAGAAAGTCACGGTGAACCTTAGCGACAGCTTCGGGTTTGGTGTGGACTAAGTATTCGTTACAACCTTCATACTGTGGGCCGCCGAAGTCTTCAGCAGTCAGGTTTTGGGTTTGCAGGTTGGTTCCCATCGCCCCGTCGAAAACGAGGACTGGGCTATCTGGACTACGCAGGCGTTCAAGGAAAGAATGAGTCATATTTTCCTAGAAGAAATGAGGACATCAAGTGAGTCTTGTGATACTCGACTTACTTTATTATTTTCCAAAATTGTGATATTTGTGGCAGCCTTTAATAAAGTCTGGTTTTCTTTATCAAGGAAGGCAGGAGGCAGAGGGCAGGAGGCAGGAGGAAAAATGTCCGACGACGCTCTCTACGAGACGCTGCGCGTAGCTTGCTTCTCCGTAGGAGTACGCAGACTCGCTCGCCGCCGGCGCTATCTGTTTCCTGCCGTGACCAAAGGGAACAGGGGTTTAAGACAAGAACAGCAAATTGAAAATTTGGTGGCTTTTATTAAGGAGATGTCTGAATCCCCTTCTTAATAAAACCTCCTGCCTTCTGCCTTCTGCCTCCTGCCTCCTGCCTCCTTCAAATAGCGATTTACTGATAACCTGCTGCTTGTAACAGAAACAACTTGGCATAACGTCCTTTTAGCTGTAATAATTCTTCGTGAGTTCCCTGTTCTATAACTTCGCCGTTTTCTATAACTACGATTTTGTCAGCCATTCGGACTGTAGAGAAGCGATGGGAAATCAAAAGTACCATCTGATTTTGAGTAATAGCGCGAAAATGATTGAAAATCTCAAATTCAGCTTGGGCATCTATTGCTGATGTTGGTTCATCCAATACTAAGATATCTGCTTGCGATCGCATAAAAGCACGAGACAAGGCAATTTTCTGCCACTGTCCCCCAGAAAGTTCCTGTCCTCCTTTAAACCAACGCCCAAGTTGAGTCTGGAAGCTTTGAGGTAATTGGTCAATAAAAGATTGGGCCATGCCTTTTTCCGCAGCAGTTTGCCAACGGTTTTTATTTTCGAGATGTTCTACATCACCCACGCCGATATTCTCGCCCACAGTGAACTGATAGCGGACAAAGTTCTGGAAAATCACACCAATACGACGACGCAACACATCCACATCCCATTCCTGCAAGTCCAAGCCATCTAAGAAAATTCGTCCAGAATCTGGGGTGTAGAGTCGGGTAAGTAGTTTGATTAAAGTAGTCTTACCGGAACCGTTTTCACCCACAATTGCCAGTTTTTCTTTGGGTTTCAAGTGTAGCGAAATGTTTGTCAAGGCTGGCTTAGAACTTCCCGGATAAGTAAATGATACGTTCTCAAAACGGATACCATCTTGGGGATTTAAACCAATGGTTGCCTTACCCCAAGACTTTGGTACTTCTTCTTCTAGGAAATCATAGAGATTTGATAAATATAGGTTGTCTTCATACATCCCTCCAATAGATGTGAGGGCATTGGAGAAAGTTGATTGTCCTTGACGAAAAACGGTGAGATACATGGTCATATCTCCCAAGGAAATCTTACCTTGTACTGTTTCTAGTACAATCCAAGCATAAGCTAGGTAAAAAGCACCAGTACTGACTAAACCCAGTAGATAGCCCCACAGCCCTCGCCGCAGAGTCAAATCGCGGTCTTCGCCATAGAGTTGATGAAACAGGTTGCGGTAACGCCCTAGCAGCATCTCTCCCAACTGGTAGAGTTTGACTTCTGTGACAAAATCTTCTCTTGCTAGCAGATTTTCTAAGTAGTGCTGTTGACGAGTTTCTGCCGCCCGCCAACTAAATAGGCGAAAGCCTTCTCCAGCAAACTTTGTTTCGGCAATAAATACAGGCATCGCTGCCAAAATCAGCACCACCACAGCCCAAGCTGAGAAATTTACTAGCAAAATACCGTAGGTAATCAGGGAAAGGGCATTTTGCACCAATCCAAAGGTGCGGTTTACTAACGAAAGTGGACGAACTGATGCTTCTCGTCGGGCATTGGTCAATTTGTCATAAAATTCTGAGTCTTCAAACTGCCTAAGATCCAGTGTCAGCGCCTTTTCTAAGATGAGTACATTCACTCGTTGACCCATTAGCGCCCGCAATAATGACTGGCAAATGAGGATTCCCCTCTGACTACCTGCTAGTAGAATTACAGCGATCGCTTCTAATCCTACATAAAATAGGGAAGGATAAATATTGACAAAACCATTGTTTTGTGAATTCACTTGAGAGGCAAATACCACTGCATCAACAATTAATTTACTGATGTAGGATATCGCCGCTGGTAAAAGACCAGCCACTAAAGTTAAACTCGCCAGCAGAATGGTAAGCGATCGGCTAGTAGTCCATACCAAGTTCAGAGCCCGTCCACTGTAGCGGAAAACCGTCAGGGATTGGCGTAGGATATTTCTTTTTTTTTAATTTTCATCTTTTTTTGGACAAGATACCCCAGCTTGGGCGGATCTTCCTGACTTTATTTAATCTTTATTAATTTTACCAAAAAAGAAGTTAGAACTCAGGAGCCAGAATCACGGGTGTGCGACTAAGTGGTGACTCTCATGCTTACATTTTTATCCCCACAACCTCCGACCTGCTTTCCCACTTAATTTTTGGTGAGTATCTGATAATAAAGCTGGAATATCTAACTTTTCTGGACACCGAGGTAAACAGTCTCCGCATTCTGTACAGCGATCGCCTTTCATTCCAGGGAACCAGTGACCAGCATTTTCAAACATTCCGTAACGATATTGTCCATAGTCTTTCATGTCGTATGCCACTGCGAGATTACGTAACCGCAATATCTCTGGAATATTGATATTTTCTGGACAAGGCAAACAAGCATAACATTGGCTACATTTATCAGTTCCCAAAGCAAATTTTTGGTGATTTTCTAACCTCTGGAAAGCAGAAATTTCTGCTGATTTTAGCTCTCCATTATGGTCAGCAACTTGCAAAGGTTCTATTAATTCATCTGGGTTGGCTGGCCCTATACTTAAAGTATTAATACGGTTGTCAGCAAGTAAAAAACGATAGCTTAGTTCTAAGGGGGAATACGGCTGACACAAATCTTTTAGGGTTTGGGGTGGCGTATACAGCTTTCCCCCTTTGTCAGCAGGGGAAATAATGAAAATGCCCATATCTTTTTCGGCAGCTAGTTGAATTGCTGGTGCGTGCCGTTGAAAAAAATAGTAATAATGCAGATTGACAAACTCAAAAAAATCTATTTTGATAGCTGCCTCAATTAGCTCTAATGACCCGTGGCTGGAAAAACCCACGTGTCGCACTCGACCATCAGCAACAGCTTCTTCTACGGCTTGCATACAGCCATTTTTGGCTTGCACCCACTCCAAATGTTGCCAAGTGTTCAAGCCATGAACCCCTAAACAATCTAAATAATCTAGCTGTAATCGTTCTAGGGATTCATCGATGCACCGACGCATGGTGTCAGCATCTGCTGTAGCTGAGATTTTGGTAGTGATGTAAAGCTTCGTTCGGGGTACTGATAACCCAGCTTTTAATGCCCTACCAAGATACTCCTCGCTTTTGCCGTAACCTCTAGCAGTTTCTAGATGATTAATTCCTAGCGCTAAGGCTTGTTCAATGATCTGGTGAGCATTTTCAAAATCAGCCAGGTAGCGCATTGTTCCCAAGGAGAAAACCGAGAGGTGCAGATTCGTTTTGCCAAAGCGTCGGTATTGCATAAATTGAGTGCTGAGTAGTGAGTGCTGAGTAAAAAGACGATTAATATTGTCTGTACAAGAGTGAAAAGTAAAAAAAGAAAGAATAAAGAATTTACTTTTAAGATTCTCTATTCTTTCTCAGCACTCAGCACTCAGCACTCAGCACTTTTCTAGCTGTCGCCATTACCAAAGCGCTTGATCAAATCTTCAGGACGGAGATTAGAAATAAATTCACGGAAGGCTTGCTGTTCGGCTTCATCTGCATCGCGGTCAACAGGGATAGAAGCATCGGCAATCACTTCTTCCATTACCCAGATGGGGGTATTTGTACGGAGAGCAATGGCGATCGCATCGCTAGGACGTGCGTCAATTTCTTTTTTGACCTCGCCTTGCTGGACAATCAAAGCGGCATAAAATGTATCCTTTTGCAGGGAATGAATGATCACCTTTTCTAAAATCATATTCCAAGTCTCTAGAAGATTCACAATCAGGTCGTGGGTTAAGGGTCTGGGAGGCTTTTGATTCTCCAGTGCGCCCATAATTGCCCTAGCCTGTTCCTGACCAATATAAATTGGCAAAGCCCGCCGATCTGAAGAATCTTTCAAAAGGACGATCGGGCTGCGGGTTATGGCATCTAATGCTATGCCAGCGACTTTCATTTCAATCATTGCCTAAGCCTCTACAATGCTTTGAGAGCCTTGGATGCCGTGTAACAAATAGTACCCCTTTTTAGGCGGTTTGGTGACAGTAATAAACATAAGCATTCGTTCTCTATAATTGCTTCTATTAAACTCCGAACTTGTGGTGAAAACCAGAGTAAGTCAAATTGGTCTTCTTAGACAATAACCTTCTTACCCAAGTATGCCTTGTGAAGGATGCTAATGTGTTAATATTCCTATACGAAAAAAAGTCAGAAAATATACTTGGATGTTCGACATTTCTGTGACAATTACCAATTCATTTCAGGCAAATTTAGGCAATAAATAGAGTTAGTTTGACAAAAAAGCCGTGTTTACAGGATTAATCCAAGCATTAGGAACGATAGAACCCTTGGGGGGCGATTCTTGGCAAATTACTTGTGTAAGCCACTCTGGTGAAGTAATTATGCAAGATTTGGCTTATGGTGACAGTGTTGCAGTAGATGGCGTTTGCTTGACAGTGGAAAAAGTTTTAAAAGACGGGTTTATCGCCACGGCTTCGCCGGAAACGCTACGCCGCACGACGTTGGGAGGTGAGCAAACGCAACAGAGATATGTCAATTTAGAAGCGTCGCTAAAGGTGGGCAGCAAAGTTGGCGGTCATTTTGTGATGGG
Organism: Nostoc sp. UIC 10630; assembly: GCF_010747425.1. Lineage (NCBI taxonomy): Bacteria > Bacillati > Cyanobacteriota > Cyanophyceae > Nostocales > Nostocaceae > Nostoc > Nostoc sp. UIC 10630. The sequence goes on along the minus strand of NZ_JAAGOG010000146.1, from coordinate 11,240 downwards.
TCATGTAGATGGCATCGGTCGATTGCTAGTGGCAGAACAAACGGCTAGTTCTTGGGAAATGACCTTTATTGCATCTGATGCGATCGCACGATACATTGTCCCCAAAGGTAGCATAGCTGTCAACGGCATCAGTCTCACAGTAGCCGCTTATGACTCAGAACTCTCTCAGTTCAAGGTGGCGGTAATTCCCCTCACATACAGCGAGACAAATCTTCGCTATTTGGTTGCTGGAAGTTTGGTGAATTTAGAAGGGGATATTCTCGGCAAATACGTCGAAAAATTCCTTTACTCTGGCAACCCAAACACCACAGCTCATGATGAAACAAGTTTAGATGGCATTACACCCGCATTCTTAGCAGAACACGGGTATTTGTAAGTGGGAATGGGGCATGGGGAATTGGGAATGGGGCATTCATTAGGCATAGGGCATTGGAAAGAGGGGAAAGAGCTAATTTTTTATTCTCCCCCTGCCTCCCCTGCTCCCTCTGCTCCCCTGCTCCCCTGCTTCTTCTAGCTACCTGGTTCTTGACTAACCTGGGCGGTCTGCAAACCTCGTACTAACTGACTGAGGGCGCTTTGTAATTCCACACCTGGGTCAGTAGCAACCCAACCGTTAGGTGTTAGGTGGCGGACTTCAAAGTGCAGGTGAGGGCCTGTGGATGCCCCGGTGCTGCCAACTCGGCCGATGAGAGTTCCAGGTTGTACCCATTGACCGGGTTGAACAAGGATTTCTGACATGTGACCGTAGAGAGTTTGTTCAGCCGATTTGTGATTCAGGATAACGGTTAAACCATAACCACCCATCCAGTTAGCAGTTTCGACTTGACCAGCTGCTGCTGCTAAAACTGGTGTTCCCGTAGGCGCACCTAAGTCTGTACCAGCATGGAAGCGTTGATTACCTGTAATTGGATGAACTCGCCAACCAAACAACGAGGTAATGGGAGCGGGTATAGACAAGGGATACATCATCCCCGTCCCATTATAGGCAACTGCCCCTGTGTAGGGAATTTGTGGCAATACCGATGCTAGTGAGAAGTCGTAAGCTACGTTGCTGGGACGGGGTGCAATGTTGCCATCTGCCATTGGTGGCGGTAAAGTCCCGCCACTGGGTGCAATAGGAGTGGCACTCACTCTTGTGGGGCTGAACTCGCTGGGATTCGGGATAAACCGATTCGGGCGATATGCGGTCTTGGTGTCACCACTATAACCATTTTGAGTAGCACGCCATCTGCTGTTGTTGCCAGTCGTTGCAACTTGCCGCGCAGTTGGAACTACCGGCAATTGGGCGTTTTGACTTCTTCTTAGCCAATTAGGTGCTACTTTACCATTAGAATCAGCTACATTCCTTTGGGGTGCTTTGGCGCAAACGCCGCCTAATACGCTTTGTCCTGAAGGCAAAATGGCTCGGCAACCACTAGAGCGTTCTGTGAGAATTACAGAATTTGGTGCTTGATAAGTACCTGTAGCACCACTGTCATAACTATTAGGATCAATATAGGCGTTATTATAATCCTTGGTTTTACCTGGCGTTGCACTAACAGAACTGTTGGAGTTATTCGATGGTTGAGCAACTTCTGGGAGTTTTTCAGGTGCATAGCGGACAGGGGTATTGGGTTTTTCCTGTCTCACCCTTGCAGGAGTAACCTGGGTGGTTTCTACTTTGGGTTTTGACTGTCTGATAATAACAACAGGTTCAGCAGCTTCGATTTTGGGCGTAGACTGCCTAACTGGTTCTTTTGATTGAGCTACCTCTGGCTTGCGTAGTCTCTGTTTGAGTCTGGCTCGCCGTTGGGAAAATTCCGGTTGCGCTTGAACTGCTTCGGGCGCAACAGCCTGCTTTTTAACACTTCGACTTCGCTCAGTGTTAACTAGATTTGGAACTACTGTTGGCTGGGAAGTTTCAACAGTGGGAACGATATTATCTACTTGTGTTTCCGTTTGGGCAAACACAAAGCCGCCGCTAAGGAGGCTGACGCTACTCAGCCAACAGAGGCTCTGAGCTGGTAGTGTTGAGGCAAAACGTTTTTTTGTTAGACCTTGCTGCCATAAATGCAAACGATGATGGGCAGAATTATTGCGCTGCGTCATTTGTTCTCTCAGTTGTGTGTAATTAGCCTAAAGAGATGATGCTAGTGGTTTGTCTTGCCCAAAGAGCGAAATTTTGAACAAACCTCAAATTTAAACGGAAGATTTATGGTACCCCAAACTGATTGTACCGGGTTCAATATAAATTTCCGGTGTAATTAGTTCCTTTGTATTGTATGTTTCTAAATCAACTCGTAAATTTCCTTGAGGTGTTACCCCAACTACAGTACCTAAAAGATTATTGACATAAACCCGATCGCCCATGTTTGTAAGCAAGTCTAGATAGCGAGATAAGAGTATGCTTACTCCTTCTTGTTGAAGGCACTCCATACCGGATTCTATTCCCAGTAAGACTGTAGAGGTGAGTATTTCCAGACAAGAGATTGGTCTGAAATCTTGGGAAGCTTGCCACGATTCCAGATTAATTCCAGTTTCGGGTACTGGATTTGTCCAGTTAATACCAACACCAATTACTGCTTGGGTGATTTGTCCTTTGTTTACTTTGGTTTCTGTCAAAATGCCGCCTAGTTTGCGACCATTTAAAACTAAATCATTGGGCCATTTTATCCCAACATCTATACCACACTGGCGCAATTGAGACGCAATTCCCCAAGCAGTAGCGAAAGTTAGCTGGTAGCTGTCAGTAGCCTCTATTTTGTGGTCGAAAGAAATCGCCACGGAAACATATAATCCCCCAACTGGAGAAATCCACTCGCGTCCCCATTGTCCCCGCCCAGCAGATTGCTGAGTTGCGATGACTACTGTTCCTGAAATAGCCCCTTGGTGGAGTAAGTTCCAGAGGGTTTGGTTTGTTGAGGAGACGCTTTCAAAAAAGTGGAGGGAAAATGGTAAATATGTATGCTTACGCCCTGCTTTCAAGGCTGATTCCAAGTTTTGCAGATTAAATCCCACAGCAGTTAACCCAAATTCCGTTGTTCAAGTTAGCATTGATTGGCTGATGAGTGATTTTTGTTTAGGTTTGGTTGAAGATGCACACTTGGCACTGGCGCAATTGGGAAGGACTGCCTTATCTAACTTGTAGTATTCTGGAACATTGGCATCACGGCTTCTTTACCCAGCAGTTTTGGCCGCGATCGCCACAAGTTATCACAGAAGTATTGCAACCAGAGGCATCAGTCTATCGCTTAAAGCAGGTTCATGGCAATACTGTTCTCACCCCCCAAGAAGTTGAAAGCTTCTTAAACACTGCTGAGGAGGATTTAGCATCGGCGGATGGTTTAATGAGCCAGCAGCCTCTCCAAGCAGTTTGGGTAGCTAGTGCAGATTGTACACCCGTGCTAATTGGGGATGTGAAAACCGGACGGGTGGCAGCATTACACGCGGGTTGGCGAGGGACTGCCAAGAAAATTGTGCCCCTAGCGATCGCTAGATTACAATCTCAAGGCAGCAAACTTGATGATTTACGCATTGCAATGGGCCCGGCGATCGCTGGTGAGGTTTACCAAGTCTCTATCGAAGTGGCTGCTGAAATTGGGGCTAGCATTATACCAGATGAAGACCAAGAAAAAATAGTAAGTGCATTACATGAGCTACCAAATTCACCCTTGCTGGAAGATCCTAATCCAGGAAAGGTAAGGTTGGATGTGCGGCGAGTGAATACCTTACAAATGGAAAACATGGGAATTAGTGCAGAACAAATTGCGATCGCACCTTATTGTACTTTCCAAACTCCAGAGCATTTCTTTTCTTACCGTCGAGAGCAAGAAAAAAAAGTTCAATGGTCAGGGATTGTTAGTGGCATCAAAATCAATATGATCTAGGGAACTAATTGCTAAGACTAAAATACTCACGGTAATTGCTAAAATGGCATAACTCGGTAGGGCGAAGATAGTTACTTTCATAAAGTAGGGTAGTTCCCCTGCTTTCACGTTCCAGCGATTTGCTAGAGAGCCGATGAGCCAGCCATGAATAACTGCTGTTTGCACTGCTAGACAGCAAACTCCTGTTAACCAAACAGACATTCTTTTCATAGAGAATGCACAATGCTTAATCTGATATAGCAAATCATTTAGCAAAAAAACAACCGCAGGTATTAACATCACAGTACTAGTTTGCTGTGAATAGTTAATGGCAATACTCAAGCAAGAAACTAGTACCATTTCTGCTAAGTATATTTCTTTTGACCAGGCTGTGAGAGATTGTTGTAGATACCAATACCAACCCACGAAACTCACAAGTATCAGAACAATAAAGTCTGACAATAGCTTGGCAAAGAATGGATTATTGGGTAATAATCTTGGGCCCACTACCATCAAATCTAGGCGAGTAATTGAAAGATAGGGACTATTCGATGGATCGTTAAGCCAAAGTGAAAATCCACGAGCCGTATCTGGTAGGTATTGTGTCAAAGAATTGCCCGTTAATGCTAGACCTAAAAATACTAGACAAGTTCCTGTGACAACAGATACAAAAACTAGAAAAAAGCGTCTTTTAAATAGAAAATATAGAATGAATAATGCAGCTAATGTTGGTTTACAAACGGCAATACCCAAGCAAAGTCCTGCTGGAATATCCTGATATTTTCTAGCCAAGATAAACATCCATAAGATGAGAACAGCAACGAAAATGGCAAGATTACCAACTTGAAGATCGCGAACTAAGCCATAAATTAAGGCAGCCGAGATTGTACAAATAGTTCTGAAAGCTGGCGATTTCGATTCTAGGAGGATGTTCGCTCCCCATAAGGCCAAGCCGATTGCTAATATATGCATCACAATCCAGATTGTAAATGCAGTATTGATCGGAAAATAACCGAGAAACCAGATAAGAGGAATAATATTAGGTGGATAGACAAATGGTGGAATAAATCCACACGTTTTAGTTAGGCTACAGAAACTTTGGTTAAAAATCTCGACATTAAAAGGACTCAAATGCTGATGAGCCAATTTACTCGCCACATAAAACCATTTAAAATCCCATAAAGGTGGATTTGGCTGATTTAGTAAATAAACTAGCCAACCTGTATAACAGAGAAATCTTGTTACTACTAATACAACAACTGCTTGAATGATAAAGTTAACAATTGGTTGACGAAAAAATTGCATCAATCGTTGGATTGCAGAAGATTTTAATAATAAAGAATTTTTCCAGGCTACCTTCTCATCATCGTCTAGTCGCCAATTATTTTTGAGAACCAATGTAACTACAATTACTATAATTAGGTTCCAAAAACCAAAGTTTATCATCAGCAATGATCTCAAGAATTATTTCTGTATATCCTAGATAACATAACTGATATATTTTGTCATAAATGATGCTTGAGTATTTTTTATAATCAATTTATAAAACTTTGGAAATTACCGATCTAGAATCTCCGCTATTTATAGCTGGAGAGTGTCAAATAAAAACTTGGCTCAATACCTCGCGGTGCATTAATGCCCTATCTACTAAAGATTGTATTTGGTTTGGTGATAAAGGATCGCCATTAGCATAATGCTCCATCCAAGTTAGACTAATCAAATTGGGATCATCGGGTAAACTCGCCAAATCCCACCCAGGCATTTCTAAGTCTTCCATAAGACGATTTACCTTGGGGTCATAACTAAGAGCAAAGCAGCGACAACCTTCAGCAGCAGCCATAATCAAGCTGTGTAGACGCATTCCAATTGCCATTTCTACGCCGCGAAATACACCTTTCAAAAGTTGTGGATCTTCCAAACATAAAATCTGGCTGACATCTTTAAGGTGGGGTTGAATAGCTTCGGCAATACTTAAATCTTCACTTTTTTGAAATGGCAGTAGTAAAATAAAAGACTGCGTAGCTTTTTGAAAATCCACCAAAGCACGGGTTAAATTTGCCAGACGGGTTTCTGTAAGTAGAGGATGCGATCGCAAAGTTACCGCAACTCTCGGCGCAGGTAAATCCCAAAGTCCCGGTACAGGTTTAGATTCCAACGCCCAAACCGGGTCAGGAGCTATAATACAAGGAATTTCCCAATCAGATAATAAAGCAGCGCTGGCGCGATCGCGGACACTAACTTTGGTACAATTAGCAAAGGTTTGCCGTGCCAGCCAACGAGTTTGCGGACGCACCAACGGGCCAATACCCTGCGCCCAAGCAACAGTTTTCAAACCCATTTTCTGCGCCAATACCATCATTCCCCCATAATAAAAGGGGCTGATAGTGCTGGTAACATCTTGAATAAGACTCCCGCCGCCCCAAATCAAGGCATCACTTGAGCGTAAAGCTTGCAGTACAGCAAAGGGAGCCATGCGATCGACAGTTTCTACATTGTAGCGATCGCGCGTTTCCTCTGGATTTCCCGAAAGTACCACAGGCGTTACGTGAGATGGTAACATTTGCAAGAGCGTTGCTAACAAAGCTTCGTCACCACCATTACCTTTACCGTAATACCCAGACAATAACGCCCGCATCTTGACCATTTTGGATTTTAGATTTTGGATTTTAGATTAACAACTTTTTTTAAAACTTTGATGCCATCCTGCCAACAAAAGATGAATTTTATTGTAGGAAAATAGTGACATAGAAAAACAAAAAGATTAATACTATTGATTCTTAACTCCAGTACAGACGCTAAATTCAGCGTCTTTAATTCCTAACTTATAACTCCTAACTTTCTTATGCACACCCTATCAATTCCCACCTGGATTATTCATATTTCTAGCGTTATAGAGTGGATTGTTGCCATTTGGTTAATCTGGACTTACGGCGAACTCACTAATAACCGCAATTGGTGGGGATTGTCCCTTGCTATGTTACCAGCTTTAGTTAGCGCTATGTGTGCTTGTACCTGGCATTATTTTGACAACGCCGAATCTCTGGAATGGCTGGTAACACTTCAAGCTACCATGACCTTAGTTGGTAATTTTACGCTTTGGGCAGCAGCATTTTTGATTTGGCGTTCCACCAAATCTTCTGACACTGTTGAACCAGAATCTATCAAATTAGAGCCATGATTTCTAAAGAAACCCTGTTTGCACTTTCACTGTTTCCCTATTTGGGTTTCTTGTGGTTTATCAGCCGGAGTCCACAAATGCCGCGTTTAGCGCTGTATGGATTTTACGGTACTCTCGTTTTTGTTGCGATCACCATCCCAGCCGGAATTTATGCTGTATTGCATTATGGCAAGTCTTTGGCCAATGTAGATTGGTTGCACGGTGGTGCAGAATTATTTTTGACTCTTTCTAACATCTTGCTTGTGCTAGGTTTTGGACAAGCTGTAAGGCAATTACAAATCAAAAATCAAAAATAGAAACCCCAGCGATAGCTAGAGTTTTGATTGCATTGAGTTATGAGGGAGAAGTAAATGGATGTAATTCCAGCGATTGATTTACTAGAAGGTCGATGTGTGCGACTGTATCAGGGAGACTACGATCGCTCGCAAGTTTTTAGCGAAAATCCCGTTGATGTTGCCAAACAGTGGGTTGATCAGGGTGCTAATAGACTGCACATAGTTGATTTAGATGGTGCCAAAGCAGGTAAAGTAGTAAACCTGGGGGCAATTGAAGCGATCGCTCATGCGGTGTCAGTGCCCATTGAAATTGGTGGAGGATTGCGCGATCGCACCAGCGTGCAACAATTATTCAATCTAGGCATACAGTGGGCAATTCTCGGAACCATCGCCGTAGAACAACCCCAGCTAGTACAAGAACTGTGTGCAGAATTTCCTGGACAGATTATTATTGGCATTGATGCCCGTAATGGTCGAGTAGCAACTCGCGGTTGGTTAGAAACCTCAGAAGTTTTAGCAACCCAACTGGCTGTACAAATGCAAGAATTGGGTGCAGCCGCCATCATTTACACAGATATTCATCGAGATGGTACTCTCATCGGCCCCAATTTAGACGCTTTGCGAGAACTTGCGGCGGTAATTTCCATCCCGATAATTGCCTCTGGCGGTGTAAGTTCTCTCACCGATTTGTTGAGTTTGTTGGCGTTAGAACCTCAAGGCGTGACTGGCGTGATTGTCGGACGTGCTTTGTATACTGGGGATATTTTACTCAAAGAAGCATTGCGAGCGATCGGCCCTGGGCGGATTCAGGATATTCCACCCAATCTAGGTTTTTCTAGTTTTGCTTGACAACCCTTATTTCCAGGTAGGGGCAATTCATGAATTGCCCCTACCGCTTGTAATTTGCTAGATCAGTTTGTAATCGTTATCGTCTTATACTGCCTGTACCTACCTTCACCTTCTGAGATCCTTCGACAATTTGGTAAAGTTTGTCTTCAAGTTTTTGCATACATGCTGACCAATCAAATTCAAGTATGGAAGGGCGAGCGTGCCGAGTCATATCTGCCTTCAAATCGGGATTCTCTAGAATCGTAATCACCTTCTGAGCAAAGTCTGTGGGGTTGTTAGGTTGGGCAAGAAAGCCATTACGACCAGGAAAGACCTGTTCTGATGTTGAGGGTGCAAAAACGGCAACTAAAGGGGTTCCAGATGCTAGGGCTTCGTTATTTGTAGTGCAGAAGTTTTCGGTGACGGAGGGGTTGACAAAAATATCTGCTCTAGCAAACCAGCCTAAAAGTTCTGTACCGTGGGATTCGCCCCATATAGTAATACCCGATCCAAATTTTTCGGCACGCTGACGAATTTCTTCATCTAGAGGGCCACTACCAACAATCACCAGATGAACATCAGGAATTTTGGCAGCGATGACTGGAAAGATATCAAGCAATTGGTTGACATTCTTTTCCGGGGTGATGCGTCCGACAAACAAAAGAGTTGGTCGGTTATCGTTAGGAATAGGATTGTAACAAATATTGCGCGGATGAAATTTCTCGCAATCGATGCCTTGATAAGGGACATATTCAGCGCGTTGGCATTTCAATTCTTCGTATTTAGTGAGTTGTTCTTTAGAAGAAAAGTAATTGAAGTCATAAGACTCACTAAATTGCTTCACTAAAACGGGAATGATGGGGCGAACAAAGTTAAAGAATTTATCCCCAAAATAATATTTGATATACGCGACGATATCAGTATGGAAAAGTGAGATTATTGGTGTGCCTGTTCGTTTTGCGTATTCGACACCAATTGGACGACCATAACCTTGCAAGAAAAATGAGTATAAACCTCTCATTTGTGCGGCTTCTTCAACCAAGATAATATCAGGTTTAAATTTCTCCAGCAACTTGGTATCACTCCAATGCCGATAATTTAACGGTTGAGGAAGAGACTTATAGAATAATAGGGGTTCTGTGGGAAATGCGTAAGCAGAGAAATTGGGAAAAGACTCAATTTCATTCAAACCTGGCATGGGGCGATCGCCAACATTTTTGGGGTAGCGATCGCTGATTTGTGGATGAACTAAAAAAACCTCATGTCCTTGCTCTAGCAACCAACGAACTCTTTGGTGAACAGCGACAGAAACACCAGTCAAGAAAGGAGCGTACAATCCTGTAAATAGTGCAATGCGAAGTTTTTGCTTAGTCATAATAAAGGGGAATCTTTCACGAAAATGCTGGTTTTCAATTTAGGATTTACGCAGCTTATGTTTCATGAACATTCTGATCTTCTATCTCAGAAATTCCCGCCAATACGATTAGACTAAGGATTTACGCATTTTCAAATAGCCGAAACTGTCAATTGTGAAATGGATGTTTATAAACCTGGATTCAACTATCAAAACATCCAAATTACTAAGTCAAAATTCCCCTTAATATATTTTGTCTAAACCCTTGTCATTTATGCAAATACATTTTGATAAGTCACAAGAAAAATCGTGTATTTTGACAAGGGTTATAGCTAATATAGTTGTACTAAATATAAGATAATATAATTTGAAGACTAGGGAATGTTTAGTGTAATAACTTTCATGCCCTAGTTCATATTTAGCGATTTAATTCAAAGAGAAACCTTGCCATCAATAGGCTGATCTAACCATTGATAAGGGCGATATTCCACTAGCCGGACATTCCAAGGCCCTTGAACCCGATAGGAGACACCGCGCCAGGTGACTGTTGAGATCCAAATGGATGATAGCATTGCTAGCCCATAAATCCACTGTGTTAGCGGAATCCCAATCAGCATTTTGATGATTGTAGCACCTGATAATTTGGCGTAGACGTGCAACGGCTTGTCGATAGACATCGCCTGGTCATTAGAGCGAACCACTCGTTGTACCTCTAATTCCAACACGAGCATAATCAAGAGTAATCCCACAGTATAGACACTGTAGCAGCCTAATAAGACAACCGCAGCTTCCCATTTTGCCTGCAAGAAGGACTCTAAAACTAAGATGATTAGTGCAGTAGGAAACAAAATACTAGAAACAGCTTCACTAACTAAAGCTAACCAACGCGGGTGATACAGTCGAGAATAAAGTATCAGGCGCTTAAGATAGTCGATTAAGCTGGATAAATCAGTCTCTTCACGATTAACAATTAGCAGCGAAGGCACAAACTTTACCTGAAACCCATGTTTCTTGAGGATGTCGTGCATCATAAAATCTTCGCCTAAAGCTTGTCCCCACTTATCTAGGAGTTCTGTTTGGCGAAGCACTTCTGTTTTCACAGCCAAACATCCACCCCAAGGAATCTGGAAGACAAACATTTGCACCACTGTGGATACATTACCGATGTACCGCACTAAAGATCCCCAATACCTACCTGTAGGGACGTACCAGCGATTACCTGTTGTCGCCCCTACTTTGGCATCACCTAAAGGACTAACTAATTCTCGCAGCCAATTCACATGGACTATAGTATCAGCATCTACTAAGGCAACCACCTTGTAGGAATCATCCAACTCACGGACAGCTTGAACTAAGGAACTACATTTGAGACTACAATTGTTGCGTACTATTCTCAAAGGGCTAATTTGAACGTTGGTCGCTTCTTGCTCTGTGATGCTTTCACTGGCAATTTTCCAAGCGGGGTCTTCATGACTATCAACGATCAATTTTAAATCATAGTGTGGATAGTTTTGGTTCAGGAGCGATCGCAAACATCTAGGCAAAAACGGATCGGCTCCGCGTAAGCAAAGAATCACTGCTGTCTTGGGTAACTGATCATCTGGTAATAAGTTTTTTTTAGATGAGCGCAGATACCATATAAAAACAAGCGTTAAACACACCTGAATAACCAGCCAACCCATCAAAGACTTAGACAGAAATATTGCCAAATCTTCCATTAAATTTTTAGTCTCCGGTGAATTAGGGGTTGGGGATTGGGG
>NZ_JAAGOG010000397.1:0-2432 GCF_010747425.1 Nostoc sp. UIC 10630 | reverse complement strand
CGTCCCCCCTCCCCCATTACCTTGCCTCAGATAGATATTCCTAGCCAATTTGATGTTTTAGTAGTCGGCGCTGGTGCTGCTGGACTATACACAGCGCTGTGTCTACCAGAGTCCTTGCGAGTCGGCTTGATTACCAAAGAAACTGTTGCTTTGTCCGCTAGTGATTGGGCACAAGGTGGTATAGCCGCAGCCGTTTCCCCGGAAGATTCTCCTACGCTGCACATTGAAGATACCATCCGGGCAGGTGCAGGTTTGTGCGATCGCACTGCTGTAGAATTTCTCGCCCAACTTGCCCCTAAATGCATTCAATCCCTAGTTGACTTGGGGGTTGCTTTTGACCGTCATGGTCAAGCCTTGGCTTTAACTTTAGAAGCTGCCCATTCTCGCAACCGTGTTCTCCACGCTGCGGACACCACAGGCAGGGAAGTTACAACCACTCTCACCGCCCAAGTATTACGTCGCCCGAATATTCAAGTCATTCAGCAAGCTTTGGCTTTGAGTTTGTGGATTGAACCTGAAAGCAATCGCTGTCAGGGAATAAGCTTGTTTTATAAAGGTAAAATCACATGGATTAAAGCTGGTGCTGTGATCTTGGCAACAGGTGGCGGCGGTCAGGTATTTGCCCAAACTACTAACCCGGCTGTGAGTACTGGTGATGGGGTAGCGATCGCGTATCGGGCTGGGGCTATCCTCCGCGATTTGGAATTTGTGCAATTTCACCCCACTGCCCTGACTAAACCTGGTGCCGATCGCTTTCTGATTAGCGAAGCTGTACGCGGCGAGGGGGCACACCTTGTTGATGACGAAGGGCGGCGTTTTGCCTTTGACTACCACCCGGCAGGTGAACTCGCACCGAGAGATGTAGTTAGCAGAGCAATTTTCAGCCATTTACAACGTACTGCCGTTGATTTGGCCACTGCCCATGTGTGGTTGGATATGCGCCCCATCCCTGCCGACAAGATTCGTCATCGCTTTCCCAATATCATTAAAGTTTGCCAGCATTGGGGAGTTGATGTTTTCCATGAACCAATTCCTGTAGCGCCTGCTGCCCATTACTGGATGGGTGGAATTGTCGCGGATCTGATGAATCGCACGAATATTAAAAGTTTGTACGCGGTGGGTGAAACTGCTAGTACCGGGGTGCATGGGGCAAATCGCCTTGCCAGTAATTCCCTGCTGGAATGTATTGTCTTTGGGGCCCAGATGAGCCAAATAGAGTTGGAAAATATTGGGTTGCCGTCAGAAACACCAGTGCTGACATCACGGAAATTTAGTGTTGATGCTAGTGAGTGGCACAGCCAGCAAGTACAGCTAGAAGCACTCAGAGAGAAGTTACCACGTCTAGTATGGGAAAGTGCTGGTATTTGTCGGGAGCAATCAAAGTTGGAAACTGCGATCGCTACTGTTGAATCTTGGCAGCAAGATTTCGCTGCTTTGCCTTTAAGTCAATTCTTGCTTGCTTTACACCCAACAGAATCAGCTAGTTTTGAGTTCCCAGATGTTGAACGACAATTACGACTTTGGGCAGAAACCCGCAATTTATTAGATGTGGCTGATTTAATTCTCAAAAGTGCTGCTTTTAGAACCGAGAGCCGAGGCGGACACTATCGTTTAGACTATCCTCAACCAGACCCCAATTGGCAAGTTCATACACTTGTCCAAACAAATCATTGGTGGAAATCTTCAATATTATCTTGAACATTCTTCTGTACCCCATTCCTCATCTATGTAATTATGGGCGGAGTTAGGGACAGCTCTGTTCTAGTAATATTTTTAATAAACTACCCTTGCTATCTCCCAAAGGAACAAGACTCGCTAATCCTGTCGGCGGAAACTTCAGCCCGTTCTTTTTGGGATATTTCCAAGGAACAGATGTGGTGTCTAAGACATGAGCCGCTTTATAGCGCTGCTTTACCACAATCTAAAATCAAAAATGGCCATCAGCGAGTGCCGCTACCATGCTGACTGTCAGGGCCACCATAATTTGGTGGGATATATGTGTCTTTTAAATTTGAAGAATTGACTTTGCGGGCGATAAAAGTATTGCTGCTAGTAGTAACAACAGTATTAGCACTTGCAGTACCGAATAGGCTCGTGCAAGCGGCAAATTTCGGCAATAATATGTAAGCACTTATACAGAGTATCATAATCTTTGTGAATCGGAAGTTAGTTTTCATAGATTGCAGTAAATTTACTAATTTTTCATTTAAAACGTATTTTTATTGACTTGCGTATATTTACTGGTATTTTTGAAAAAAATATTTGAACTTTATTAAATTATTCCCAATACTTTACAAGTAATTGTGGTGTTTACTTGTACAACAACTTTATTTTGCTGGTATTAAATAGTTCCTATACTTAAGTAATATTCTTAATCAGCCATTTTTACATCAGCCTAAAGTTAGATATGTTGATGGATTGCTATAAGCATT
>NZ_JAAGOG010000145.1:0-22041 GCF_010747425.1 Nostoc sp. UIC 10630 | reverse complement strand
TCGACCTAGATATACATTTCTTGCTTCGTCGTTAGCGTCAGATGTTTATAAGAGAAAGTAATAAAGATTTGGTATGGGTACTAAAAATCAGTTTTTGTGGTAGTTTTATCAGAAACACCCAATTTTTCGCCCATAAACTTGGGTTATCAAGCTTTATTGGGAATTACGACAGATATCCAATTGATAAATTTCTATTTGAATATACTATATAGCTTTTATGAAAATGACTTTTATCAATTGAGAAATTTATTACACAATATTGAATATATACATTTGAATAATCAAACCAAAAAACGATTGTCACTTTTTCGCAGATATTAATTTTTTAATAGTATTAGTCATGGAAAATAATAAAATAGTATAAATAATAGCATGGAAAAAAGTGTTATTAATGCCAGCCTTTCTACTCAGAACCTAACTTTTCGTCCAGGTGATACTCCTGTATCATTTGAGGTAACTGTTAATAATGACAGCGATCGCTTTGTCAATTTTCAGGTAGAAATTACCGCCGCCGGAGAAACCCGGAACACTGGATACCGATGGTATCGACTCGAACCAGAGGTAGCAGCAGCTAAACCACCAGGAAGCAGTACCATATTTCAAGTCTTCATATTTAATACACCCATTCCAGGATTTGTCGGTACTGTCAACCTGATGGTGAATATTTTTTCGCCGCAATTAGCACAACAGTGCAGACTTGTGCTACGTCTGAAAATCGAACGAGATAACAGACCAACACACTTAAGTGTCGAATTGCCTGTGCGAGAGTTCCAAGTTTATCCCCGCAATTCAGTAGATATACCAGTGCGGGTGCGGAACTTGGGGCAACAACCAACTGATGTGGGGCTACGTTTTACAGGCGTTGATCCATCCTGGCTAACAGGTAGTGCAGAACGCCGATTATCTTTAGATCCAGGTGGATTAGCAGAAGCCACATTTCAATGTCAACCTCCTTCTGTAGTGCAAGCGCCCAGTCAAAATTACCCTTTTACTATTGAAGCTGTTAGCAATAATGGTTATCCAACCAGTGCTGAAGGCAACATTGAAGTCTTACCAGTAGGTTTTATAGACTTTACCACCACTGAAAAACACCTCAAAATTCCTAGTAAATCGGCATGGTTGCCTGACTGGAAATCTGATACAGCTTCCTTTGAATTACTATTTAAAAACGCTAGCAACCTCAACCAGCAAATTAATGTCCAGGTACAGGGTAGAGACTGGCGAAAATGTACTTTCAAAAAGCTTCCTGAAAATGCCAATCTCCATTTAGGAGAGACAAGTAAGGTTATCCTTGATGTTAAAACAAAACGCCCTTGGGTCGGAATCGGTAAAACTCTTTTATTAGAGGCTAAATCTGAATTATCCGACCAACGTTTAGGGAGTACAGACCCTGCCACGCAGACATTAGAAGTTGAGGCTCTACCAATTATACCTCTATGGCTACAGCTAGCTGCGATCGCACTCTTAGCTGCACTCCTAGCATTAATACTGCAACCAAGAGATATAATGCATACACGTTCTGTAAACTCAATACGCTTTAGTGGTATTGGTTTATCTGTGGTCAGTGGCTCAGATGATTGCACATTAAGACTTTGGAGAATTGCTGCTGACAGCTTGAACCCCGATGACACAGTAACATACGCTGGGCAACCCGTAGCTTGTGACCAACGGCAACAGCCTAAAGGTTTAATGGCGATTACTGATGATGCTGTAGAAGTCTTACGCTTCATGCCATTACAAAATGATCGTGTTGCCGTTGGTCTCGATAATGGTTTAATTGAACTTAGAGATGTACCATCAGGTTTAAAGATTAGCGAACTTCAAGACTTTAAAGATCCTAAAGCAAAAGGCGATCGCGTCTTTGACCTAGCTTTCACTTCAAACTCACTTAACTTATTCAGTGGCTATGGCAGTGGTAAAGTTAGAGTATGGTCAAGATCAGCGCCTAACAGCGATTTTCTGCCAGAACCGCAAGTTATCGACGTACAAAGTACATTGAAACTATCAGGTTTCCAAGTCCGGGCATTAAATCTCAGCCCAGATGCTAAAACTCTAGTAATTGCCGGAAACTTTAAGCGTTTTATCTTGTGGCAGTGGAACCCAACTCAATCCGATAAAAAATTCCCAAGTTTATCAGTGCAAAATCTAGAAAAACTAGACCCATTAGTTGGGCGTGAAGACTATATTTGGGGATTGGCTTTTGTTCCTAACTCCACAGAAAAAATACTAGCAACTTCCGATTCTGCGGGATTCATTACGATTTGGAATTTGAATCAGTGCCAAACTCTCAAAAATCCCAATCTGCAGGAAAAAGTTAATGAACTCAATTGTTCGCCAATAGATCGCTGGCCAGCATCAAAAACATCTGTGCGTAGTCTAGCATTTAGTGATGATGGTGGTTTGCTAGTAAGTGGTGGCGATGATGGACGAGTGGTGCTTTGGTACTTAACTCCCGAACATAAGCTCGACAAAATAAAAGCAGCAGAAGGTAAAACAATTTATCAAAGCGCTAAAAAAATCAATAGTATCGATTTGAAAACTAATCAAGGAACCATGATTGTTAGTGGTGGTGAAGATTTTCAAGTCAAACTACACCGCATCAAATAAGAGAGTCAATGACATGCAAGCTAAATTCAATCCACTGCAAGTTATTATCAACCCACCTGGAATTCAATTTGGAATGCCAGGAGATACCATTGAACTCTATGTTGTTGTAATCAATCAAGGAGACCAAGATGCGGTTATTGACTTACATTTTGTTTTTGACGAAGTATTTCAAAATTTAACCGGTTGGTCTAGTTCTCCCAGAGAAAGTTTAGCATTAGCTTCCCAACAGAATAGCGACGAAGTAAAATTTGAGTTTCAAATTGCCGCAAACACTCTTCCCGGAACCTATGACTATACATTAGTCGTAGATTCACCTCTACATTATCCTCAAGATACACCCATAACCTTCCCAAACCAAATTAAGGTTCTGCTACAAGAACAGACTGCAATTCGGGTGAATGACCCGACATTTTCCATTAGACCTAACACCAACCCCAACAAGCCGCTAATTTTCAATCCTAGTGAGCCTCTGCAAGTAGAGGTTATAGTTGATAATCGCTCTTATCTTGTCGATAGGTTCCGTTTGAGTTGTCCCGACTTAGACGAAAACTGGTTCACAATTAATTACCCCGCAAGTGGATACGAGGGTTCTGGATTGGTGTCGGAAGCTACTGCCCTAGAACTCAACCCTGGCACTAAAGGTCAAATATTGTTGAAATTTCACCCACCTGGAGATACACTCGCAGGAAGCTATTCTCCGACAATCCGCTTGTATTCGGAGAACTCTCCCGATTTAGTACTGCTAGACTTGGTGTACATTCAAATTCCGACAAATTATCGCTTAGATATAGAACTTCATACGATTTTGGGACAAGTTAGCCGTAGTCTAGGCAAATATGAATTATCACTAGCAAACCAGGGTAATATTGTCCGCGAACTGATATTAAGCTTAAAAAGTCGAGACGAAGAAGAACTATATACTTACAAATTTGATCCGACTGAAATAAGATTATTACCGAATAGAAGTGCTGTGGTCAACTTGACGGTCAAACCCAGACCTTGGTGGCGTAAACCGTGGTTTGGGGCAGGGTTAGTGGTTAACTTTCAACTCGACATCAAAGACCAAAAAAATTTACCCCTACCTAACACATTGCCTCAAGGCAGCTTGGTATGGAAACCCCGTCCTTTGTGGCAATTTATTCTGTTAATTTTGGCAATTTTGGGATTATTAGGAGGAATAGGATTTATCCTTTGGCGAATTTTAAATCCCGATCCTTTGAAATTAGAAAATTTTAGTGCAAAAGACTCTCAAATTACTGAAGGTGATGAGGTTGCTTTGAACTGGGAGATTCACCACTATAAACAATTGCAAAAGTTGGTTCTGACGGCTAAAGGTTCCCAACCCATTGAGCCTATTATTTATGACTTTAGCAATGGCATTCCTGAAGCACTGGGTAAGGGAAGTACACCTCTTTGTCAGATACAAGAAAGACAAGAGCTTATTTGTAGTAACGTCAAAACTGGAGTGAAAACAAAAGGAAATTACACTTTTCAGTTACAAGCCTCTTATCAAAATGGTATACAATTATTTTCTCGAAATAATCAAGTAGCAACCCAAACAACCCAAGTAGAAATAGCTGAGAAACCAATTGCTGAAGTTGTTAATTTTCAAACAGATAAACCACAGTATACAAAAGGTCAAAATATTCTTTTAAGTTGGACTATCGCACGTCCATTACTGCTGCAACAAATTCAAATTGGTGGCAGTGCAGATGATGAAACATCTTACGGCGAACCAATTACTTATAAAATTAATCAAGGTAATCTTACAGACCCTAAGCTTAAAAAGCTATGTACACAACAAAATCAAGAGCTACGATGTATAAATATCCCTATACCTGCATATAAAGCAGGAAAATTTGCCTTTCAAATCAAAGCTTTTTCTAATGGAAGTCAAAAAACTAGTTTTAAAAAGACTGAATCTAAAATAGAAATTTTACCAAAACCATTTAGGATTGTTTCTTTCACAATCAACGGTAGCGATCAACCAAATCTGGTTCTCAATGAAGGAACAACTGCTACCCTAAGTTGGAGAGTAGAAGGGGAAAAAGAAAATATTCAAGTTAAACTTTTGCCATACGGCGATGAAGTTGCATTAAGTGACTCAAAGCAGTTTCCAGTTAATCTAGCCTTCCCACCTCAAATCACGCTGCAAGTTAATGATATATCTAATAAGCAACCGCCCCAGCAAAAAGGATTTGTAATCACAGTCCTTAAAAAAGTAGTACCTACTCCTATACCTAGCATTAACCCAATTCCACCTAACCCATTTCAAAGCCCCTTACCTCTCAGGTAAATTTTATCAGGCTCTTAGGCACATTCTAAATAGGCTGTGAAAGGTTGCTTGCCCTATTTCCAACTAACTCAATTCTTATTTTTCTGAAAACCTCGATGTCTTCGCCCATTTTGAAACAGGGGTTTTCGTAACGGTACTACCTCAGCTTCATTACTCTCGCGTGCTACCCGAATCAGCAACCCAGCAGCTATTAAGCTAGCAATCATAGAATTACCACCATAACTAAACATGGGTAAAGGTAAGCCTGTAGTTGGTAGAGAACCTGTAGCCACACCAATATGGAGCAGTGATTGTCCTATCATCAAAATCGTTACGCCGATCGCTACCAATCGATGCACTATATTTTTAGCCTTCAGCGCCACAATTAATCCTAGGGTGGCGAATGTAGCTAAAAGTGCCAACAACACCATACTGCCAACAAAGCCAAACTCCTCAGCGAACACGGCAAAAATAAAATCGGTATCCTGAATGGGTAAATAAAACAGTTTTTGTTGAGAAAGCCCAAACCCGGCTCCCCAAGTTTTACCAGAACCCACAGCTAGTAGACTTTGCACCAACTGGTAGCCATCTCCTGTAGCATCCGCCCAAGGATTGAGGAATGACATCACCCGCTTACGCTGATACTCTTTTATGCTAATACTGAGTATCGCCAACATTACTCCGCCAATTGCTGTTCCTCCCAGGTACTTGTAAGGTAAGCCAGCCGCGAGAGCAATTAGCCAAATAGTCATACCGCAAAGTGCTGTTGTACTTAAGTTGGGCTGGGCAAGAATTCCTAAAAGTACCAAACCAAAAATACCCAACCAAGCAAAGCGAACCCGCCAACTGATACGTTCCCACTGACCAAAAAGCCGCGCACTTTGCAGCACCAAAAAGGGTTTAATTAATTCTGAAGGTTGAATAGGAATTGGCCCGATCGCAATCCAACGGGCTGCGTCAAAAGCCTTTTTTCCCAATCCTGGGATTAGTGTGACGAAAATTAATGCCAAAAACAGCAACAAAAACCAATGGGATACTCCCAAAATTTTCTGCAACGGCAAATTAACAATAATATTAAATCCGATTAAAGAAACTAAGACCCAAAGTAGTTGACGCTTAAAGTAGTACAGTCCATCACTCTGACGTGCGTCAGCGACGGGATAGGATGCTGAAAATAGCATTATCAAGCCGACAAACAGCCAAATCAAAGTTAACCAGCGCAACAAACGCGCTTCTAGTGCCCAGTTGGAGACTGAACTATCAAAAATTGGAATCAGGCGGCGTAGATTCACGAGCAGTACAGGTAAAAAGTTAGGAATTAGGAGTTAGAAATAAAACTCATAAATCAT
Organism: Nostoc sp. UIC 10630; assembly: GCF_010747425.1. NCBI lineage: Bacteria > Bacillati > Cyanobacteriota > Cyanophyceae > Nostocales > Nostocaceae > Nostoc > Nostoc sp. UIC 10630. The sequence continues at coordinate 15,810 of NZ_JAAGOG010000145.1, read as the reverse complement.
AACTTATAACTCATAAGTAAGCTTTGCAACCATAAATCTTAGAGTTGTTAACTTCAATACACCGTTAGTTAAATATTTTTGACAAATTTGGTTGGCTATGAATGCCATACCCTTAGACGAAACAAGCTATGCTTACCATCCCATAGAGATGGCATCACTACACGTAAACTAAAACAATATTTTATACATTAAACGCAGTAGTTTTAAAAACAATTGAGAATTCAGAGAGTTAAAAAATAAATGGTTAGTGCTTCTCTCCCAGTGCAAGCATTTCTTAATTCTCATAATTCATAAAACATAACTCAACGATTTGACGCAATCAACTGCTTGTGTGTCCATAGAGAGGGGAATTTCAATCCAGAATTCAGTGCCCTGCCCGGGTTCTGATACACATTTCAGTGTTCCCCCATGTTTTTCAACTACAATTTGATAGCTAATTGACAAACCTAGTCCTGTACCCTTACCCACAGGCTTAGTTGTGAAAAATGGATCAAACAGTCGTTCCTTAACTGCTTCTGTCATTCCTGAACCATTATCAGCAATTCGGATAACACAGTTCGTTTCAATGACTTCTGTAATAATTGTAATTATATTCGGACTGGCAAGAATTTCTGCGATCGCGCGTTTATCATTATGGCTTTCGAGTGCATCGATGGCATTACTGATAATATTCATGAACACTTGATTGAGTTGTCCGGCGTAGCAATCTACCAAAGGCAAGTTTCCATAGTTTTTAACTACTTTGATCTCAGGATGATCTACGCTATTCTTAAACCGATTCTGTAAAATCAGCAAGGTACTATCTAGTCCGTGGTGAATATCAACCTTTTTCATTCCTGCTTCATCAAGACGAGAGAAGTTCCGCAGAGACAAGACAATTTCAGAGATCCTTTCGGCTCCTACTTGCATCGAATCTAGAATTTTGGGCAAATCATCTAGTAAAAAATCTAATTCGATTTCATTAATGCATTCTTTAATTTCTGGCACAGGATTGGCATAAAATTGCTGGTAAAGAAGCACAAGCTTTAGCAAACACTGTGTATAATCTTTTGTATATTTTAAATTCCCGTAAATAAAGTTAACGGGGTTGTTAATTTCGTGAGCAACTCCTGCAACCAACTGCCCAAGGCTGGACATTTTCTCAGCCTGAACCAATTGGGCTTGAGTTTGCTGTAGCTCCCGGAGGGATTTTTCCAATCTTTTAGCCTGAGCCTCAGCAATTTCCGCTAGATTCTCCTTAATTTGCAGCGCACTCCGCAGTTGTGCCCTTTGTTGTTTCAGTTCGCTTGTTAACTTTTTGGCATCACCCAAAGCGGTGTTTTGAGATTGTAGTAAAAACAGAAAATCAACTATTGGGTCGTGAATCGCAAAGTCTTTGAGTTTGATACCCAAAGGAGCCAAGCTAGTTGTATCTGTAATCCAGGGAGAACCTAAAAAAAATATTACCTCCTCCTCTGGTTGATACATCATCTGACCCTTGAGCTGCATTCCATTGTGGAGAAACTCTAAAATAAATAGGGCACGAGGCTGTTTACTAATAGCATCAAAATCAATCAGAATCTTTGGACGGTTAATTTGAAAATGTTGCTCAATCAATTTACCAACTAATGGCTCAGGACTAATGCGTCCCAAGACCTCACCAGTTTGTACAATTTCACGATTACGGCTAAATGCGAAGTGGAAGGGAAAAGCTTTCGCCAGTAACTCTGGTGAAAGCGTAAGGTGAGGAGGAGCCATGCTGCTACACTCAATTTGGTTTATAAATCACTAAAAATTCATCATGTTCAGCACCTTCATCCCGATTCTGGGTTTGGGTAATATGAACTTCTGTATCAAACCTTGTTCCCAATCCTTTGATTAGACCAATAACCATTGGAGTTAGCCCTTCTCGATCAGAACGATAGTGTAAACTTAGAGAATTTTCCTCCATATCAGTACACTCAAATGATGGGGGCTGGAGTTTAGGAAAGCTAACTCCTACACGAGCATGAAGATTGTCGAGGTTTTCTAAAAACTCAGGCAATGTATCTCCACTCATGTCCAGCATTTCACCATAGCCTTCTTGGGCTGTGTACTGAACCCAGAATTCCCCAAAGGCTTGCATAATTTGTTTGGGAGATAAACTTAGAACCACACTAGCTGCTTTTACCAACTTGTGGGTGATGTCATCGGGATAGCCTTCCATACTGAGGAAAACATCTATGTCCACCTCTGCTTTGTGCTTAATTTGTTTCCAAGTCTCTTCGCCAAAACGACTGCATACCATGTCTTGAATCGCCTTGTTCACTAAACCGTACATGGAAGCCTCCTGATGACTACACCTAATTTTGCTTTGTGAATTTGCCCAAGACTCGACAACTAATTTCTTAAAAAGATTATTTTAATGACAAAATTTTCTATAGTTATACTTTGAAAATGCTTTATTTACAGATTTAAAATCCCAAAAAAACAAGTAAAACTGTTTGTATTCTAATGCTACAAATCCTTATTGTTACAACCGTATTTTTACTTATTGCTTTGCCCAGCTAGTTTTGAGGATTTGTAGTAAGCACTAAAGTCCTTACTACAAACTTGTTTACCCATCAATTTAAACTTGACACAATACTACAGCAATACATCAAAATGCACCCATGAATCAGGATACAAGCTGTATTTAGAGATTTGACGCTGAATTCCATTAAAAAATTGGACACGCGCATCCATAGCTTCTAAAATAGCCAGTTTTACCTTGATATCCTCCTCATTCATGGTAATTCGAGGTTCAATCACTGCTGCTAGCTTTGCTGCATGACTATCATCTACATCAATATGGACTTCAAAAAAGATCAGGGCTTCTTTGGGTAAGGGAGTAGCACCAATAATTCCTTTATATAGTTGCGTGTAGAGTGAGCTAACAATCCCTTCGGAAGCATAACAGACAGCACCCAGTGCAGCTAAGTAGCCATATTTATGTGGTATCTGCAAGTAAGTTTCAATCAGGGCACAAGTTTCAGGTGCAGTGGGTAGTGCTGCCAAAGTTTCGTCGTCGATACCAAGGGCGCGGGTAAATTGACGAAACAACTCTGGGTGGGACTGAGTTATATCTCCTTGTCCCATTTCGTCAAAGAGGTTTTCTAAGATGACTAACTGACTACTTTCATCTTCGCAACAAGATAAGATACTAGCTAAAATCCGATTAAATTCTTTGGAGAATTTGTACATCTGAACAGCTAGTATCTGTACGTCTGGTAAAAATAAATTTTCAGTTCGACAACGGATTAGGAATTCATGGCTCCATAGAGGATGATTAACCGTTATTTCACGGAAGGAATTTATCACTAAAGAAGATGTCTGTGTCATCGTAATATTTGTAGGGCTAGATGAAGTGGTTGGTCAAGTAAGGGGCTAAAAAATGATTTGTCTACTGCGATATGTTCTGAAGTTACACGCAATTCCTGTAAAATTGGCATAGTATTAAAGCCACCAATTCTAAGGGCATTAAAATAATCTTCAAGAGTTTTGTGAATCAATTGGACATTTAACCAGGAGCCATCTCGTTTCCAAATACGACCAGGAAACTGCTGATCTCGCTTACTGAAATAGCCTGCACCCTCAACTTGAAAATAAAACGGATATGCTGCCTCCCGCATATATGGAAAAGATGGATGGGGAACGCTAAATACAAATCGACCGCCGGGACGAAGAATGCGTGCAACTTCTGCCATACATTCTTGGGTTTGAGAAATTGTCAAATAGTTAAATAGAAATACTGCAACAACTAAGTCAATTTCGCCATCATCAAACTGCTTGAGATTGGTAGCACATCCTACTTCGTAGCTAATACTTAAAGGATGTTCTACTTCTTGCAACTTTGCGGCTTCAATCATGCCTTGGGAAAGGTCTATTCCATATACTTGTGCAGCACCACGCCTATGTAATTCTCGACTGCAATAACCTTCTCCACAACCTATATCAACTACTCGCAGTCCACTAACAGGCTCACAAAGCTCTAGTACAGAAGGGCGTGCTGTAAAGTCTGAGAGAGAACTAGGTTCTCCTCTAATCCAGTCTGATGCTGTGTGATTGTATAAGTTTATAGTTGAGTCTTTGTGATTATTTGACATTTTTAACTATCTATTTATATTAGATTTATGTTGCTTTTAACCAATCGGGGTTTAGTAAGAATTAAATACTGTATATGTTTTAACATTTTGCTAATTTAATGCTAATGTTGATTTTACTGATTTTTGTTTTCTGGTTAATTTTGTGTTAAAAAAGCATAGTTTTCAAGATACAACCTAGTTCAAATATTCTAAACTTTTTAATTTCTTCAAATATAAAAAGTTTAATATAATTAGGCTTCATGAAGTTTTCGGAATACTTAGTTAATGCCTATTTCACACATAAATACTTTGAGGTTTAAACCTTACCTTTACATATACTTTACTAATCTGGTTAAAATTAACTCTTTAAATCAAGATAAAAAATAGAAAGTAAACAGTATATTTTACGAAGTATAAGGAGAATAATCTTGTTAGGTTGTAATAGTCAGATCGTTTTTAAAATGAAATGGCTTGGGATGTATGAGTGATTTAAATAATTTAGAATAACCTTGGAAGAGATCATGTTAGAAGAACTGTTAGCCAAGTCAGTAGTGGGCGATCGCGTAGAATACGATCGGGCGATCGCATTCTCTCAACTTGGAGATCGACTCTTTGATGAGCTTGCTGATAAAATTGCTACAAGACGACAGTACCGATTATTGTTTGAACACACATTAAAGGCTGAGTTGTTCCAGCAGATCCGCATTGCTGCTGCTGGTTATATTTCAGCGTGTCTGAATAGTCACATAATTCTTTCAGAAGCTGAAATGCTGGAACGACTACTGGAAGCAAGAAATACATTACCGAACTACACCGGTACTGGTCTTTTGATGCCCAAGCGAGAACATACTTTAGTATTTAACCTCTTTCAAAAAAGTGTCGCTGAGGCTTTCTACCAACTAGGAGCAAATGAACTGATTGATGCAGTAGATTTACCAGTCAATCTCCGCATAGTTTATGGTAAAACTGATGCAAAAAAATTGAGTTTGCCCTTCGCTAGCTCAAAATGCCATAGTGATGTCTGGGCAGGTGTTGCTGCTGATGCGACTGTAGTAGTTCTGCCACTATTTGGCGACATCGATAATATAACCATTGAAGCAGGTGAGATGCCGCGCGAGATTGAACTACAGTCTATGCAAGTGATGTCAGACTTCGATGAAGGCCGGGATGTTCCAATGGTTGTCTCCTATACAGAAGCACAACTGCAACATGGCACGATGTACTTTAATGATGCTCGTGGATTGCACCAAACAGTAAGAAGGAAAACTGAAGGTCTAAGAATTTCTGTAGATTTCCGGTTTCGGAGGAAATTCAATGAAGCCTACCGGTTAATGGTAGCACCTAGTCTTGGTGGTGTTGAAGAAGATATGAGCGTGCCTTATGAAGACTGGCTAAAAGTTGGTCAAGAAACGCTAATTGTGTTTGATGAAAGTTGTGAACAAGCCAGGAAAAAACAGAATTCTAGCGCTCCAGTTCCGCTATATACTCGTGGTTATCGCCTTATAGAAATGTTCAACTCTTAACTTTCAGAAATATAAGTAGGGCTTGCTGAATAAGTCTCTCAAGCAAATCTAGAAGCTACACATCTGACAAAATAGTTGTTTCATCGCTCAGTTTCCAAATTTACCCAGCGATCGCTAGCGATTGTGCAAGGGTTTTGAGACTCTCAATGTTATAACCTTGCACTTGTTTGTTTGAAAAAGGCTTAAAACCCTTATCTGGTCTATATTACACTTCTATTCAGTAAGCCCTAAGTAATAAAAAAAGAGGTCTGGTATTAGACCTGTTTATCAATTTTTATCACCCATAGACCTAGATTCATAAATTTTGCGATAGTCTAATTTTCCGAAATAGAAAACAGATTTTTTGTAATATTAATTCTCAACAAAAAAGAGGTCTTTTTCAACCTCTTACCAATTCCCTAAAATAATATTCTATTTACAAAATTACGACAAGCCAGTATTAGCACCTTGCTTACCAGTTGCCAGTTCCACTTTGATAATTTTGCCGCCTGCTTTTTGAATACGTTGTTGTTCACGGAACCAGTTTTCATAGGGAACTAGCTTAGTGAAGTAAGTATTTTGCAGTTCGCGTTGGGTACGAATTCGGGTTTGGCTGGGAACTAGAGCAGTAATTTTAAACAAACGGGACATATTTTGAAAATCTCCTGTAAACTTTGTGAAAACTTTTTTTATCTCAAAATCTTGAGTGCAAATCTTTTAATCATTCCAAGGCTGGAAATCAAACATCAATACTAGACCACCAACACTCATCACTGATAATTTACCAAGATAAGCAATATAACGTTCTAGCACTCACGGTTGATTTCCAGACCTTAATAAAGCCGCACCTAAATTCTTAAGCGCAAACTAGCTCTTAGCTTAAGCCAGAAGAGATATAGTCTAAGTAAACGCCCATTTCCTTACCAGCGTCAGAACCAACCAAGCTAGCAGTTACTTCCTTGATTGCTTGGATAGCTTGCACGGTAGCACCAACGGGAACTCCTAAGGAGTTGTAGGTTTCTTTCAAGCCATTTAATACACGCTCATCCAAAATGGAAGGATCGCCAGCTAACATAGCGTAGGTGGCATAGCGGAGGTAGTAGTCCAAATCACGGATGCAAGCAGCATAGCGGCGGGTGGTGTACATGTTGCCGCCGGGACGGGTGATGTCAGAGTATAGCAAAGATTTTGCTACAGCTTCTTTGACGATCGCAGCAGCGTTAGCGCTGATGGTGCTAGCAGCACGTACCCGCAGTTCGCCAGTAGCGAAGTAGCCTTTTAGTTTTTCTAAAGCAGAGCTGTCTAAGTATTTACCTTGAACGTCTGCGGAGTTAATGACAGCGGTAATTGCGTCTTGAGCCATGTTGTTAATTCCTTATTTCCAACCGTATTGCAATACTTCTGTTTCGGCAGGGAAACAGCATCACCCTATAGCAGGGCACCAACTAGGTAATCGAAGTAGGTACCAGCTTCAGAAGCATCATCACCAGACAGCAATGTAGTAGCTACATTCTTCAGTCCACGGATACCTTCAGCAACACCATCAATAGGGGTTCCCAAGGACTTGTACAGTTCACGGGCACCGATAACACCAATTTCTTCAATCGGTGTAACATCACCAGCAACGATACCGTAGGTAACGAGGCGGAGGTAGTAATCTAGGTCACGCAGACAAGTAGCAGTCAATTCTTGACCGTAAGCGTTACCACCAGGAGACACAACATCAGGACGCTTTTGGAACAATTGATCGCCAGCTTGCTTAACCAGCCGCTCACGATTTTCTGTCAAAATTTGAGCAATCCGCACGCGGCGTTCACCACTGGCAACAAAGGATTTGATCCGATCCAATTCACCAGGGCTGAGGTAGCGAGCTTCTGCGTCAGCATTCACGATAGCTTTCGTGACGATACTCATTAATGGATTCCTCCAATACAAATGAAACCAGGATTTGATTAAACTGGTGAGACTCTAAATTTGGTTTACTGAGTTTGTTCTCTCGTTCTTTTAGACACAACAGTTTGATAACTGCTACGGCTAATTAATTACGAGTTTTCTTGAGTCAACACAAGTACACAAGCTTTTAAACTCAGTTACCTTCCGCAAAACATTTTCCGGCATTCTGTTGAGCATTTATGACTGCTCTTAACACTTTGTAATATTACCTTTCAGAATTCCCTGTTTTAGCTGTAATCTGAGAGTGATATTACGAAAGGTTACAAAGGAGAATTGGGAATTGGGAAAAAATTAAATTCCCAGTCCCAAGTCCCCAGTGTTCAATCTCTACTCAGCCGCCTGTACACTGCCTAAGTAATTACCTATTGGCAAAGATGGGAAGCGGTTGTAAGGCACAACATATTCACCGAAGTAGCGGCTATATTCTGGGCTTTCGACTATTGCTTCTACAGCAGCCGACAAACCACTATCAGCTAGCAGCTGGTTATACTGGCGAATTTCTTCCTGATCTGCGGGTGTACGCCCCAACAGGTGACGGAAAAGGAACTCAATGACCTTGGCATGAGGATAAGGTGACAAGAAGCGCTGACGATAGATTTCGGAACTAGCCAGCTCACGCACAAACTCCCGCACGGAAATTTCACCATTCTGGAGTTTGTTGTCTAGGTCAGTACGGCGGAAATTATCAGGCACTTCACCGCTAAATACATCCAATACCTGACAGTAAATGGCGTTGATTGCCTGTTGTGTTTCGGCTTGGTTTGCGGTTTCTGTTAGACGGTAAATGCGTGCATGTTTACGCACACCCAGTTCTACGGGTTGTCCGCTACCATCGTTGTAGGAACGACCCAGTTCAGCAAAAGCGGGCTTGCTCTTGTTGATACCGTTTGTTTGGGCTGCTATATCTGCGATCGCCTGTGTCAAAAGTGTCGTATCGTTACTAACTCCTACACGTGCTTGCACGGGTTTAAAGCTAGGCACAACTACGTCATCATTTTGCTTGGTCAGCTGGTTGTACAGCTTCTCGGTATTCGGGAAGTTTGCCGCAGGTAGGGTTGGGAAGCGACGGTAAGGAACCGTATCTTCACCAAATACCTGGTTATATTCCACACTATCTACCAAAGCACCAATAAAGGCACGAATCCCTTGAGTAGCCAAAATTTGGTTATACTTACGTATTTCTGCCTGGTCTAATGGCGCACGTCCCAAGAAGTGTTTTGTTCCCAACTCAATCACTTTTGTGTTGGGGTAGGGTGTGTAGAATTCTTTCAGGTAGAGGTTAGAGTAGCCCAAACCTTGAATAAATTCCTTCACACTGATTTCGCCGTTACCCAACTTGCTTTCCCACGCCGTAAATTCATTTTTAGCGATGTAGGGTGCAATATCGCGCTCAAAAATCTGACGATAGGCAGCGCTAATCAAGGTTTTTACTGCAACTTTGTCACTGGTATTGGAAACCAGTTTGAAGATTTTGGTTTGTTCGCGTTGCTTGCTAACACCTTGGTTAATACGGAACTGAATATCTGGTTCTGACCGTTTTTCTGTGACTGTACCCAATGTCACAAAGCTTGGCGTTACTTCCTTCTGAACTTTTGCAGCAACATCTTCACGAATGCTACCAACGCGCAATTGCCGCCCTGATACACCACCGGGAGTCAGATACCGTTCGTAAGGAATTGTATCTTCACCAAATGCCTCGCTGTATTCTACGCTGTTAATGATGGCATCAACGACGGCGTAAAAGCCTTGTTTGGAAGCAATGTCAAAGTACTTGTTGATTTCTTGACGACCATAAGTCGGACGACCCAACAAGCGGCGGTGAATATACTCGATCGCTTTACAAACATAGAGCGATGACCAGTACAGATTGCGGAATACATCAGACTTAGCCAAAGCACGGATAAACTCACGTACAGAGATGTCGCCGTTTTCCAGCTTAATTTCTAATACCTTCGGGCGCTGACCTTCGTAAAGATCGCGACCAAAAACTTGCAGATAAGCAGCTCTAATCACTGCTTGTGTTGAGCTTTCGGAGAATCTGACGCTAGAATTTTTGGCAGCCTTTTTACCTCTTGTACCAGGTAGTTGGTCTAATTTGAACACCTTGGGACCAAGAGTACCAGGAGCTTCACCCCGTGCTTTGGGATTACTATTTTGGTTATTAATCCCTGCCCCTTGGTGAATCAGGATGCGTTTGGTATCTTTGCCAAAAGGGGCCGGACGGGTGCTGGGGTTGCGAGTTTCTTTCGGGAAAATCGCGCCAAACTGAATTTCTAAGGGGTCATTACCAGAACCGTAAGGATGTTGGTCTGGTAGTGGCTGTTCGTAAGCAGCAAATGTGGTAATAAACTGAGGTATTTTGCGGAAAGGCGCACTGTAGTTAAACAGGTCTTGCTGCGGCCCCCAGTTGCGACATTCTTGTGCTTCTTGTCCCAGACCCCGGAGGTAAGGTACTGTTTCTTCACCAAAATAGTCGCCGTATTCAGCAGAATCTACTAAGGCATCTACCAGGGCTGGCAGACCACCATTAGAAATAATCGAGAAGTATTTTTGCACTTCTTCCCGGCTACTTGGCCCCCGCCCTAAAATGTGGCGGAAAGCAAGTTCGACGACTCGGCTGTTAATAAAAGGCTGGTAAAACTGTTTTTGGTAAAGGGGAGATTTAGCTAGACGACGAACAAACTCCTTCACGGAGATGTCGCCATTTTTCACCTTGGATTCTAAGTCAGATATGGACAAGCTATAAGCACGGGTAATGTCGCGCTCAAAAATTTGCCGATATGCTGCTTTGATGACTTCATTTTTTTCGCTAGCTGACAACCCAGTTTTCATCACAAACTTGGGACGGCGTTCTGCTGCATTAAAGTAAATTTGCGGCAGTTGCAACCCTTGCTGGTCGCTAGAGGGACGTTGACGGACTTTATTTGAAGGTGTGGCTGCTTTGAATTCTGTTAACAAAACATCCATATACTGAGACACAATTGCTGTAGCCTCAGCATCCTTGCGGAAAAAGGAAAGCGATCCGGCTTTGATTTCTTGCAAAGCTACCAGCGTTGCTTCACCAGAGCAGGCATTTTCAATTATTTCCCGCAAACCCCGTGTGTTCACCGCTATGATGTTGGGGTCGCCAGCAACGATCGCATAAGTAGCGTAGCGCAAGAACCAGGATAAATCCCGTAAGCTCTTGGCCATATTGCTGGGGCCATAACGAGCAATGTTAATTGGTCTGAAACCTGCGGGTACTGGACCACTGGGGGATGAGTTAAATATTGATCGTAAATTTTCTAGGAACCCGCCACGACTTTCAACGTAGGTTACAGTTCCTAGTTGCATCCCTTGCTGAACATTAGCACCACCACCAGCAGTTACTAGTTCTGCTTCTCTGGGCTTTTCTAAAAAAGCCATTGGCGAACCACCGACAAAAATCCGGTTGGCAGCGCGAGACACAATAATCTCGGCATTATCTGTAAGCGTCTGGGAAATCTCTAAACGCTTTGCACCAGATGCAAAATAGCTTGCCAGTTCATCTAGTTCACCACTTCCCAAAAAGCGGTCTTGCTGCTCGGCTTGGGTAATTGTCGCTACAGCTAGGGTTTGATATAGTTGCGGACGCGCAACTGAGCTTCCACCACTCGCCTTAACACTCATCGGCTTTGTAAAACTCCCATCATAATCGTTATATATGTTAAATCTGGGTCGTTTTGAGGGTTGACACATCGGTGTCTCTGTGCTTTATGAGCTTGAGAGTATTGCCTGCAAAACTGCCAGTAAATTAACCCAGTTAGCTTTTAGATTAGAACGTTTTGCGTTCTCAAGGCTGGTTTATTAAGAAGTGTGTAGAACCTGTAGCTTAGATACATCCAGTCTCAAGAGTACATACTCTTGTTTGGCTGAGATCAAATCTAAGTTTTGTAACTCAGAAATAAGCTAGGTATGGTCTACTGATGCTGAAAACCTCTATTTTGATGTTTGGGTAGTATCCATTCTACGATTATTGCAAATGTTACAAAATCTTAGTTGAAACTAAATTTCCTTCAGCAATGATCGGTGGACAGTAGTCATTAGTCGATGTTAAGTTGTTTTTGCTACTGATGACTGAATATTACGAAATAACCCCGCCCTGGAAATAATTCTTAAATTGCGGTGTTTTTTAGCTTTAGCTATCAGTATTCTTTAACGGGAAAATACTATGCACAAAAGTTCTAAATTTAACTATTTATTCAAGGTTGCCCTGTCTGCGATCGCAGTTATTTTAGCCGTCACTCCTGCAAATGCGCTTCCAGAGCAGAACATCAACACCGTTGTTAAGTGGGCAAAGACTCGTTCGCAACTACCAACTTTGAGATACAACAGTGAAGCCCACGGCTACGAGGGAACAAAAGGAAAATTATACTTTTATGCTGATGTCACTGAAGAAAATGGGACAGTGACCAAAGAAGGAATAACCGTGAGTGGTGACTCAAGCATCAAATTCACCACAAAAAATGCCAAAGCGGTGAAACTGTTACAAAATATTTATAATTCTAATATTGCTAATGACTTCCAGAAGTCTCGGTATGCCACCAAGGTTGGACGTGACCAGTTTTATCGTGGACAAAAGTTTGCTTACATCACGGCGGCGGTGCAAGGTGGGTCATCATTCCAGATAATTCCCTTGAATAAGTTGCAAGAGTTTATAGATAATGCCAAATATTGCCAAACTAATCAATGCGACATTTAATTAAGTGTATTATTAAATTTGGTATTTCATGCTGATAAAGCGACGTAAATTTATAGGCTTGATTCCTGGTTTGGTAATAGCTAGTACTAGCTGCATTCTTTTGAGTTTCAATACCACCAAATATTTAACAGTTAATCGGAAACGGAATTTACCCTTCTTCTTGGGCTGGTATGACCACATTTACAATATTGATGTTTCAACCCAAGTATCTTCTAAAGGAATTGATCTATTAATACCTTATGTAGGAGAAGCAGACAAGGAAAAAATTCAAGCATTTCTGGATACTTCTAAGAAAGCAGGAGTAAAAGTTTTATTAGAAATTTATCGTCCCCTAGTTGAATCAGAAAATATCTTAGGGGTAAAACATTTTATTCGTACTTATAAAAATCATCCTTCTGTTTATGGTTGGTATCTTTATGATGAACCAGAGATTAAAAAACCTACACCGCTCTCTCCAGATTTATTAAAAAAGATATACCAAGCTATTAAGGAAGAAGATAATTCTAAGCCAGTTGCTTTAGTCTTTGCTGACATTAAAAAAATTGAATCTTACGCCGATGCCATGGATATACTGATGTGGGATCGTTATCCTTGCGAGGAGGGAGTTTCAGAATTTGAATGGGTATTATCTTACCGAAAGGCACTGTATAAAGTAATTTCTCTAGCTTATGTTAAAAAGAAAAAATTTTGGAACGTACTACAGGCTTATAGCAAAAATCAGTTCAAAAAACGACTACCAACCAAAAGAGAATTTCGCTATATGTTTTACTTATCAGTCCTTACAGGGGCAGATGGGCTGCTATTTTGGACACACTACCTCTCTTCACATTTCTGGAATGAGTCAGTTTTGTATCCTACTATTCAAGAATTTCGAGATTATGTTTCTGCAATTGTTAGAGGGGAAGACTCAAAGAATCAAGTACAAGTAAATCACTCAGATATAGAAGTTAAATTATTCTCGATTCCTAATACTAAAAATTTTGTGATGATAGCTGTTAATCACAATGATACTCAGATTGATCTCACCGTAAAACTCCCTCAAAAATTAGCTAATAAATTAGTTACTTTTAATCAAAACCCTATTACCAAACTATCTGATGAGGCAGGATTCAGTATTCTTTTAAAAGCTTACGAAGTTCTGCTATATCAAATTGTGATATAAAAAATCCTTCTCTAATAATTAGAGATTCTCCAAATAAAATAAAGAGTAGGCACTTCAACCTTTTTTCCTAAAAACTTAAGTATAACAGTCCTAAATTATACGTGAAAGCTTTTCTTTATTTTCTTAGGGCTGTTCTCTAACAAGACGCTACGTGTAGAGGACACACCAGAAGGCACTTCGTTAATTTTCATAACATAAATAGGATTGCTATATCTGCAAACCTTCATATTCTTGCTTAGTTTTGAAAAATATAATTAGGGTAATTTAATAGCGTTGCAAAAATCAGCTTATTTGATGATAAGTTTGGAGACGACCGTCTTGAGTTAGAGGATATTAAAAGCAAGGAAATTAAAAATTCTGCAAAGAAATAAAAGGTGCGTCACATATTAATTTACCAATTTTTTACTCCCATAATTTTCTGGCGAAATAATTGATATGTATATCCAGAAAAGTGAGCAATCGGCATACTTAATAAAGTAACACCACAAAATAACCAACGGCTAAAAAATGATGGTATTTTATCTTCATTACCTCGCCAAATTTCGGCAGAAAAGCTTTTCCAATATACCAAATTAACTCGTAAACTCTCTAAAAAAGGCAAAAATAAACCTATTATAACTAATATTTCTATAGGTAGACCTAGATTGGGAAACAGTAAATCAACAATCAGAAGTAAAATTACAGTAGATATAAATACAAAAGGTAATAAACCTCTTAACTGCGATTTGAGTTTGTGTTTTGTACTCGTTAAATAGCGACCTCTGCCATATCTAAAATATTGAATAAACAAGGACTTCCAGTTTTTTCGAGGGTAGTACCAGGCACGAATTTTGGAGTCAATATATATTGCTTGTTTATTGTGGGAAATTAATCTTTGATTTAATTCAGCATCTTGGTTAGTAATTTGTGTTGTATCAAATACCTTTTTTAATCTCAAGTTTAATTCAGCATCTTCATTAGAACTTGCTTCGATATTATAGCCTTGTATCTCTAGTAAACTCTTTTTCCAGAAGCATCCTAAATAAACTGTATCCGCATAACCTGTATAGTTGGGATTTCTATATTTAGCTCCACCATTACCAAGAAAACTTTTGGATGCAAGGGAAACACCAGCTTGGAAGGAAGTTTGTGCAACAAAACGCTGCGCTCCACCAACATTGTTAGCTTTTGATTCTAGTAAAGCCTCGACACATCTTTCAATGTAGTCAGGTGCATAGTCCGAATGGGCATCAATTCTAATAAAAACATCACCGATGCATTCAGATAGAACTAAATTAAGACCAGCCGATTGAATTTTTTCAGGATTATATATTAATTGAACCCGTGCATCTTTATATGATAGTTTTTTGACTATTTCTTGAGTGCCATCATTACTGCCACCATCAGCCACAAATATCTCGATTAGGTTTGGATAACTTGTTCTTAAAAACCCTAAAATTAGGTTTTCTATATAATTTACCTCGTTATAGGTTGGTATAGCTACAGTTACAGAAGGAAAAGTATTGGCTCTGGGTTCAACTAACATATTAGATTTAGCTATTAGATTGAATTTACCTTAGAAGAAATAACAATTTCAATTACAAGAAGATTTTTATAGGGATCATTATAAAGCGCATACATGCTTTTAAAAAGCATAAACTATCAGTTTTGAAGCTATTAATAGGAGATAGTGGAAAGTATTTCTTACGTAACTGTCTGTGTACCTTATAATGTTTAAAGACTTTTATAGAAGATATGCCTGTAGTGTCATAGTAAGAAATGGGAAAATATAGCAGGTGTGGTTGAGCAATTAAAGAAGCTCTAATATTAAAATCATAATCCATTTCTAACGCTAGCCGCTCATCATATAAGCCGACTTTTTGGATAAGCATTTGAGAGAAAATGGTAGACTGGTGACAAATAGGATTACGAGATAAAAATAAGCTTTGATTCCAATGACTATACTGCTTAATATGTCTTTTTAAGTATTGCTTACGGCTCAAAGAGATAGTTTCTCCAAACGCCCAAAGCCATTTTTGTTTCATATAAGAATCTACAATTTTAGTAATTACTGCTTTATTAACTAAAGTATCTCCAGAATTTAAAAAAATCAATAAAGTACCTGATGATTTCATTAATCCTATATTAAAAGCATTAGCAATACCAATACCATTTTGCTGAAACATAGTTATTTTTTTCTCATGTTTATATTGATTAATAAGAGTCACTGTTTCGTCTATTGAATGTCCGTCAATAATAATGTGATTTATATATTTATAGTCTTGCATGCTAACACTATCTAAAGTTCTGAGTATACAATTTGAAGAATTTTTTGTTAGAGTAATTACATCAACTTTAATTAGGTTATTCATGATTTTTTAAAATTAAAAGAATTTATTTACCACCGAGAAA
>NZ_JAAGOG010000144.1:0-22068 GCF_010747425.1 Nostoc sp. UIC 10630 | reverse complement strand
TCTAGCGCTGGAAGACAGACAACATTTAGTAGCAGACCCTCGTAGATATCTATCACAACTACCGCAAGATGAACAGGGGGAAGACGGCAAGCGTCCCCCTGTTCATCTTGCTGTAGTTGTGATAGATATCTACGAGTTTCTGCTACTAAATGTTGTCTTTCTTCCAGCGCTAGATGTGGATAACTAGCAAATTGCACTGCTAGTCCTTGCCAACGGCGTCGTTCAGTTTGGGGTAAGCCTGTTGGGAATTTGCCCAAAGTCAGGCTTAAAAATTCACTGAAGCGATATTCTCTGCCCACTAAGTCTGTAAAGCCCCGTTCGGCTTCTATTGCCAAGGCTTTGTGCAATCGTATCCAATCTGGTTTTTCATTAGTCATTGGTCATTAGTCATTAGTCATTAGTCATTGGTCATTGGTCATTTGACTCTGGACAAATGACTAATCTTCAAACCAACTAGCACGCCATGCAGCTTCAGCTTCAGCGATCGCTCTCTCTCGATGTTTCTTTTGATACTCTCGTCCTAGCTTGTTTAGCTGAACTAAAATACTGCGGATTTGCCTGCGTTCAGAGGAGAGTGCCACATCAGCAAATTCAATTTCTCCTAGCCGCAGGTTAATAGCCATAATTTGCGTCAGCCCAGAATCTTCTGACTGCTGCTCATTTTCAATTTCAATTACTAAGTTTAATAAGTTGGGTGGCCCTGGCATGACCTCAGCCGATGCTTCTGATGCAGCCGCAGCCGCAGCTGCTAAAATCGGTTCTGGTAATTTTTTAGGTAATACTCCAGATTTTTGTATTAAAACATTAGCATCATGCGAAAGTTTTTTCAGTATATCTTGCGTTACTTCTTCTAAGTTCTGTTGCCATTTTACTAGTTCTATAGGATTAGAGGTGTCGGCGGTGAGAGACTGAGAATTCGAGGTGTCCAGAAGTTCAGAAGATGTTACTTCCTTATTCTCCTCATCTTCATCTTCTTCATCTTCTTTATCTAACCCAACTTCCTGACTTTTAATAGAAGTGAGCAATTGTTCGGCTGCTACTTGCCCCAACTTGCGGATAGCTTGTTGCAATTGCTGGCGCTGATTCAATGACAAATGCAGAAAGTTTTCGGGATACCCCTGTGTACAAAGGTGATAGCTCGCCAGGATCAACTGTTTTCGTACAGCTAGCCCCAAGGTATTTAGATAACTAGCATAAGCGGTTTGTAGTTCTACTGCGATCGCCCGAATCGCTTCTTTTAATGCTGCAATATCCCGTTCAATTCGCTCGATTGCTCTTGCCATATCTTTTCGTTCTTGTCCATGTGAACTATTACATAGTACAAATGTACGAATTTATTTTATAATAACTTCCCAAAGAAGTTTAGATTTTAAATTAAGTGAGATATTTCGCGTCTCTGCTAAAAAAACACAGGTCAGGCTATTTGCTTGACCTGTTTGGTAAAGAGTCATTTGTCATTTGTCCTTTGTCATTTGTGAATGACCCTTCGGGTGATGCCTCCGGCACGCCTAAGGCGAACACCAGTTGCTCATGGGGGAAACCCCCTTCTCTACGAGACGCTCCGCGAAGGCGCTAGCCTCTCCCTTTGGGAGAAGACCGCACTGGCTCACCAATGACCAATGACCAATAATATTATTTACCGCCCATTTGTGCAGCGACTTCATCAGCAAAGCTAATTTCTTGCTTCTCAATGCCTTCGCCCAATATATAGCGGACAAAGCGAGTCACTTGAATATCTTCGCCTAATTGCGCCTTCGATTGCTTAAAAAGGTCTTCGACGGAAATACTCTGATCGCGGATGTAAGGCTGATCGATCAAAGTCAATTCTTTCAGGCGTTTTTCAATCCGTCCCTGAACAATCTTTTCTTTGATATTCTCTGGCTTGTTCGCCAAATCATCCTTGCCCATTTCAATGTCTTTTTCTTTTTGGGCAACTTCGGGGGGGATTTGGTCTACGCTCACATACTCGACATTTGGACAAGCCGCAACTTGCATTGCAGTGTTCCGTGCCAAGCTTTGAAACTCTGAGTTAGCAGCCACTGACTCAGTTTGGGAACCCAGTTCTACTAATACACCAACTCGACCGCCAGTGTGAATGTAGCTGTCTACTACGCCTTGTGTGCCTTCTGCTATTGCAAAATTAACAAAGCGGCGCACTTGGATGTTTTCACCAAGGGTGGCAATAGTTTGCTTGATGGATTCTTCTACAGTCGCACTTTCATTCTCAATATAGGGTTGAGCCAGCAAAGACTCAACACTATCAGCTGTCGCTGCTTGCTTTGCCAGGTTTTTAACTAAAGCTTTAAAAGCCTCGTTACGAGCAACAAAGTCGGTTTGGCAGTTGACTTCGATGAGTACACCCACTCGACCACCTGGCTGAATGTAAGTGTCTACTAGACCTTCTGCCGCAATGCGATCGCTTTTTGCCCCCGCTTTAGAGATGCCCTTTTTCCGTAGCCAGTCTGCGGCTTCTTCTACGTTGCCTTCAGTCTCTATCAGCGCCTTTTTGCAGTCCATCATGCCGGCACCAGTTTTTTGGCGTAGCTCTTGGACGAGTTTTGCAGATATTTCCGCCATTTTGCCTCAATTCCTAACTTGACCTCGAGTTGTAATCACTCACCTAATTTAGTGCTGAGTGCTGAGTTTTGAGTGTTCAGTCATCAATTTTATTCTTCATTGACAAATCACAACTTAACAACTTCAAAAATCAAGACTTAGCACTATCAAATTTGCTGAGTCTTTCTATCTTACTCAGCACTCAACACTCTTAACGGGCTTCCGCTAACAGCACTATTCTTCTGTTTCTTCTTCGGGAATTACGGCATCAGTATATTCGGTTTCTTCGTAGTCATCGTCATACTCACTACCGTCGTAATCTTCGTAATCATCTTCAGCATCTAGCTGACCGTGACGACCTTCATAAATGGCATCTGCCAATTTTCCGACTATCAGCTTAATTGATCTGATAGCATCGTCGTTTGCTGGGATGGGGATATCTACTACATCTGGATCGCAGTTTGTATCCAACATGGACACAATGGGAATATTCAGCTTTTGGCATTCTTGAACTGCGTTATATTCCCGTCGTTGGTCTACGATTACCACGATATCGGGCACTTTCCGCATTGTTTTAATGCCGCCTAAATATTTCTGAAGCTTCGTCATTTCCCGACGTAGCATTGAGGCTTCTTTTTTCGGTAATAAATCTAGTGCGCCAGTTTCTTCACGGCGTTCTAAATCTTTCAAACGGTCAACCCGTGTTTTGATGGTTGCCCAGTTGGTCAACATTCCGCCCAACCAGCGTTGGTTAATGTAGTGGGAACCACAACGGCTAGCTTCTTGGGCGATAATTCCAGCTGCTTGGCGCTTGGTGCCAACAAAAAGAAATTTCTTCCCTTGTTCAGCGTGCGATCGCATGTAATTGTAAGCATTATCCATCAACTGGGCAGTTTGCACCAAGTCGATAATATGCACACCATTGCGGGAAGTATAAATGTAAGGAGACATTTTTGGGTTCCAACGCCGGGTCTGATGCCCAAAGTGAACCCCTGACTCCATCATTTGAGCCAATGAAACTACTGGCATATATTTTCTAACTCCTATTCGGGTTAAACCTCCATCCAAGTGCATTTCCCAATCTGGGAAACACCCGAATTCTCAGATGTGCGAGATTAGTTAACCATACTAGGTTAGCACATTCGCTAGAGTGTTTGGTAAGGGCGATAAAAAGCGCTGCCCACTCAACAATAGGAAGCGCTATGCTTTTATTTAACTCAGAAATTACCAATTAGTTAAACTAGCCCAAAAAACCTATCTACTAGCGTTATTCCTCATCCTTGGGCTTGGGTTTTTGTCGTCTTTGTTCTACCTGCTCGTCGATAGTTTCTCTCATTTTGCGATCGGCAGCGTCCATCGCAGAATACTTAAAACGGTTGATTATGCCACTGAAGAAGTTGCTAAAGAATCTTTCAATTTCCTGCATAATTTAATACCTCGGTATTTAAAGATAAATTCTTGACTTTACATTGGTCTTGGACTTTCTATTGAAAGTTGTAAATAAAACGCTAACCTCTGAAAATGACTGTATAAAACAGTTGCCTCAATCAAATCACTACTGTTGAGATTTCTGAGATTGAAACGTGGTATACCCCATCTATTGTATTCTCTCTACGGTAATAAATATAGCAACGACACAGGTAACAAATTGTTTACTTGGGATTGGGCTGAGATATAAGCAAAACCTGGCAGATGATCTTGAACAACTTAATTTTCTGTTGTAATGATGAAGTTTGAGGGTACTACAATGAAACTATTATTACTCAGTAAAAAATAGATGCAATATCTACGGCGGATATAGCTACAGCAACTCCTGGACTTACAGCCTGTATGTTACTGAATAATATCAGGGTCTACATTGAGCGATCGCAACCTTGCCTTTAACTGTTCTATTTTCAATTCTGCCTGTTCTGCTCGTTGGCGTTCCTGTTCTGCTCGTTGACGTTCCTGTTCTGCTCGTTGACGTTCCTGTTCTACCAGTTCTTCTGCTTGCTGTCTTGCTAAAACTTCCTGTCGTAAAGCTTCTGCCAGTTCATTTGAGATGAGTAATTTTTCCCCGTTATTTTCTCGATAAAACCCAATTAACCTTCCCTCAACCACCAAACGCAGTTGTAACGGTTCACTGCGTCCATCCTCTATAGGTTCGTAGATTTCTCCCCGCAAGCGATAGCCACGTAACTGTTGTTCCACCCACTCGCTTTTAGGGTCAAATAACCAGTATTCCTTGACACCTAGCTGCTCATAGAGAGTCTTTTTAAAGATTTCGTCTTGTCCCTTAGTCCCAAAGGATGTCATTTCAAAAATAACTGTGGGTACTTGACCCTCTTCCCAGATTTTATAGTTGTCCCGACCACCGGGTGCAACATCAAAAATCACCATCACATCTGGGGCTACCCGCAACTTGGGAAAGCCTTGTGCATAGTAAAGAAATTGATTTCCCAATACTGTTGCCTGACGATTTGCCAAATACTGTTGCAGGACTTCTAAGGTAGTTAGCAAGGCATAAAGGTGGTCGTAAGTTTCTGCCACTGGTTGACCATCAGCACTGGGGTAGAAGATTTCTGATTCGACACTAACAGGTAGAGTAGCCGTCATGGTTGTAAAATCAGTGCTACGAGATTATTGTAGAACAACTTTACTTCTCCCTAACTTGGGATGTGCAAGCTTTTCAAAATATAACTAGATAACTCACAAAATCCTTCACCTTCGGCAGCATTGGTAATATAAGCAGGGTGATATTTCAACTGATTCATATATTCCAAAACGTTTGCCACGCCTACAGAAACAGGAAAATAACGCCGATCAAATAAACTTTCGTCATTGGGGCTATCGCCCACAGTAACAATTTGTTCTGGTGAATACTGGGGCAAATATTCGCGCAATACCTGCAACAATCCCAGAGCTTTATCTTGCCCTTGGGGTTTTATGTGACACTGCACGTTGCTATAGGTAAATCCCCAACCCATTTGTTGACAAAGACTGTCTAGGGTTTGTAGTTCATCTTGACTCAAACCAGCTACATCAAAAGTCCAGTCAGTGACGCGAAAGCGATTCTCAGCAGATTCTTGGATTTGAGGAAATTTAGTTTGTAAATTTTCAAACGTCGTAGCCAAGTGCTGGCGATGTTTGGCTAAATCGGAAATAGGTGTTAATACTACTGGTTTGTGATTCCCCGGTGGAAAGTACAAACCACCATTTTCTGCGATCGCACCTGCCACCGGCATCAGGCTACTCAATCCACTCACCCACCCAGCAGAACGTCCAGTGACAATCAGCACCTTAATGTCAACTGCCGCTAAATCCTCTAAAGCTTGTAGCAGTGGGGTAGTAAATTTGCCTCGTCTAGTTAGCGTGCCATCCATGTCTGTGGCTATCAGACGAATATTGCTAAAGCTTGTAGATGAAACGTCAGACAGAACAGGGACGCTCTGGTGTCTGGACATACGTGGTTTTGTAAAAAGCTGTTAAAAATATTAATGATACAGCAAGATGGCATTGAAGATTTGGGCATCCTAAACATCAGGAGTCAAGTTTTTCAGTTTCCAACCATGCCCACTTCGATGTATCTTGCCCAAACCCCAGGAAAGCCTAAAAAAGCATCCCAGGAAGTGCCAGCAAGTAATCCTCAAATACCAACGTTATTGTTGGTAACTTCTGGAGGACTGGCTTTAGTGGTGATTGCTTTGATTGTATATAGTAAACTCCAGATGGATAAGCTGGAGAAAAAAATTAAGTTTGAACAATTCCGCGCGCGAGAATTAGAGAAAAAGTTTAAGCTGGCGCTGGAAACAATTCGCAAAATGGAAACTAATCCCGATTTGGTAAACTCACGGGACTTTAACCTAGATTATCTGCGAATGCGGATGTCAGAGGAAGTGTTTCATTTTGCAATCCTTAATCAAGTGAAGATTCAGATCAAAGAAAAAGTTACTCAAGCTCTGCGGCCAAATCAAGCACAACTTGGATCAGTCGGAATTGCTAATAGCGCTGGACGGCAAGTAGATGAAATTTTTGATGTAGAGTATGAGACTGGTAGCCCAGGGAACTCTGCCAAGCGAGTGCTGTTTCGCATTCAAATCCGATTAATGAAGTTACCGACGCAAGCAACTTCTGCGACTATTAGTCAAATTATTGACTGTATAGAAACTTACTTAAGCCCTATAGAAGATGAAGATAGTTGGCAACCAACAATTCAAGGTCGGATTGCTACTATGCATTGGGATCAAAAGGCTAAACCCACGCCTTTACTGGTTCTGGAGCAATCGAATGAAGGTGTGAATGTGACCTTTCGTACTAGTCGCCAACCAAATGCCCCAACTCCGCCAAACCAACCTGGAATGAAAAAATCAGGCTCGGCTAGACAATAAATTATGGCTATCATTGGTCATTAGTTATTGGTCATTTAGAAAGGACAAATGACTAAATGGGTGCATTTGAGGAATTACGGGTTAAAAGACCATCTTCCATTTCTACGATGCGATCGGCTATGTCTAAAATGCGGTTGTCGTGTGTCACTAATAAGATGGTGGTTCCCTGATTTTTGGCTAGACTCTGCATTATTTCCACAACATCGCGTCCTGATTGTTTGTCTAATGCTGCTGTTGGTTCATCTGCTAGCACCAGTGGAGGACGATTTACTAAGGCGCGAGCGATCGCAATTCTTTGTTTCTGTCCACCAGAAAGATTATCTGGGTAGTAATCAACTCGTTCTTCTAAACCAACAGACCCCAGCATGGCTTTTGATTTAGCCATTGCTTCTGTTTGAGAAATATTATCATTTAACTCTACCGCCATCTGCACATTTTGCTTCGCAGTCAAGAACCCTAGTAAATTGTGAGCTTGAAAAATATATCCAATGTTGCGTCGCATTTGTACCAGTTTGTTTTGACTGACACCAACGAGTTCTTCACCTAAAAATTTTAAACTTCCCTCTTGTACAGACCGCAAACCACCAATTAAACTCAGTAATGTGGTTTTACCGGAACCTGATGGCCCGGTCATAATTACAATTTCACCAGGATAAATTTCTAGGTTAATATCAAATAATATCTGTTTTCTCAATGCGCCTTTGCCATAGTAATGATTGAGATTCTTAATGGCAATTACAGGTTCTTTTTCTATCATGTTTCTGTTAGCTGTAAGTTGGGTTTTCAAAAATTAAGTTTTCTTAATTTTTAACTATAAGGTCTATTGAATTAATTGTTGATTTTAATTAATATTAAATTAATTAAAAGATGTCTGCTGGATCTGCGGAACGTAATTTTCGGACTGCGATCGCACCGGAAATAATACACATCAGCATAGTCAAAATCAAAACCATTACGGCACGATCAAAACTCATAAAAACTGGTAAAAGTGTTGCATCTCTAGCACTTTGATACATAAATAAAGCAAAAACTATTCCAGGAAAATATCCTAAAATGGCTAATAGCAAAGCCTCTTGAAGAATTACCGTTAATAAATAATTTTGTGTATAGCCTATTGCTTTGAGAGTAGCGTATTCAGCTAAGTGATCTGCAACTTCTGTATAAAGAATCTGATAAACAATGACAGTTCCTACAATGAAACCCATGACAGTCCCTAATGTGAAAATAAATCCAATAGCTGTACTGTTTGCCCAATAATTCCGCTCAAAATCAATAAACTCCTGCTTAGTTAAAACATTTACCTCTTTAGGTAAGTATTGTCGTAGTTCTTGAGCAACAACTTGAGCATCTGCTCCCGGTTTTAATCTAATCAGCCCAATATCAATTAATCCTTTTTGACGATTACTGAATATTCGTAGAAAGTTAATATCACTCGTAATTAAATTACCATCTGCACCGAATGATGCACCTAATGTAAATAGTCCCTCTACTTTAATGCGCCGCCTTCGTACTTCTGCTGTTACAGTCTTTCCTTGGCTAAAATTAGCAGCAATAGGCCCATACTCTATCCGAGAAGAACGGTCAAATAAAACTACATCAGGGAGTTTAAGTTTATCTAAGTTCTCTTGAACACCAGGTAAGTTAACTATATTAGTTTCTGGGTTCATTCCAAAAATTAGAATACTACGAGGACGGCCTGTTATAGGATTTTTCCAGATTGTAAAGTCCAAATATATAGGATGTACTGATTGTACTGCGGGTAACTCTAAAGCTTTATATAAACGTCTTTGAGAAAAGCTCCTCATCGCCAAAACAGCGCTAGATTGACTATTAATTAAGACAATATCACCTTGCAAGCTGTTATGAAATCGAACGTTACTATAATATAAGGCATCTCGGAAGCCGAGTTGCATAAACATTAAAATATCAGCAAAAGAAATTCCTGCTAAAGCCACAGCTAGGCGAGTTTTTTCCCTTGTCAGTTGTAGCCACGACAGAGGTATTTTTTGATTCATTTTATAGGTATCCAAGCACAGCTATTATTTACAGCAGAATTCAGAATTTAGTAGTCAGAAACCAGATGTAGCAAGTTTTAATATCTGGTTTTGAAGTTTAGGTTATCTGCCTTACTTAATTACAAAATGCTGTAATTTATCAGGCATTATTTATAGAATGTTTAAAGTTGATAAAACAGCCTAGCCAAGAACATTTCCAATTCAAAGAATCAAATTGGAAATTGAGATTACTGCTCATTCATAACTTAACTAGTTGTTAATTTCAACAACAACTTTAGCGTAAGTTAAACCAGAAACTTTTTGGCTATCTTCTGGAGGCAAAGCAATTTTAACTTCTACAACTCTGGCATCCACATCTGCTGCTGGATCTGTATTTAGCACGTCCTTTTTACCAATTTTTCTGCCAATTTCAGTGACAGTTCCCTTCAATTCGCCGCTAAATGCTCCATTATCGCTGCTGATAGTGGCGTTTTGACCAATTTGCACTTTACCAATGCTGTCTTCGGCTACTTCAGCAATCACATACATTTGGCTAGTTTGGCCAATTTCAGCAATGCCATTTGCACCTATGGCTTCGCCTGACTTGGTGTAAACTTTTAAAATCTCTCCAGCAATTGGTGCTTGAACGTAGCTTAACCTTAGTTGTGCTTCGGCTTTTCTGACATTTGCGATCGCATTACTAACTTGAGCTTGCGCTACTTGCACATCGGTAGGACTAACATCTAAAATTCTGCTTAGTTTGGCCTTTTCTTCCTCAATTTGTCTTTGCAAAGTTGCTAAAGTTTTGTCACGGTTAACTTTCGCTTCGATTAGCTGCTGTTGCAATGTTGCTAAATTTTGTATTTGGTTAGCTCTAGCTTCGGCAAGTTGCTGTCGTATGGTTGCTAATGTCTGCTTTAGGGTAGCTTGGCTTTCAGCCACCTGTTGATTAGAAGTTACTGCACTCAAGCGTCTGCGATCGCGCTCTTGCTGAGAAATCGCACCTTCTCGGTATAAAAAATCATAGCGTCCGGCATCGACTTGGGCATTGCGCTGTTCGGCTCGGATACGTGTAAGCGTTGCTCTGAGAGCTTCTCTTTGTCCACTGAGTTCAGCTTCTAAACGATTCACAGTTGCTTGCTGAACAAGTTTATCCCCACTTAACTGAGCTGCAATCCGGGCGATCGTTGCTTGTTGAGCATCCCTTTCCCCAACAAACTGCGCTTGTAGGCGAGCAACAACTGCTCTTTGAGCTTGAATATCTCTTGGAGATCCAGCCCTAACTTGCGCTAAATTCGCACGGGCTTCTTGCACTTTGGCTTTCGCCTCTTCTAGTCCGGCTATTTGGGTATCGCGGTTGTCCAAAATTGCCAAAATTTGGCCTTGCTTTACTTGTTCACCCTCTCTCACCAGAAGTTGCTGAATTCGTGACGATGGCGATAATCCTGATGATGGGGCGGACAATTTAACAACTTCGCCTCGCGGTTCCAAACGCCCTACAGCACTAATGCTATTGGTAGATGGCATTACGGGTACAGATGTAGTGAGTTTTCTCAGCTGCTCGATTTTAGCTGTACCTAGTATCCCAGCCGCGATTACTATTGGCACAGCTACAGCGATACCCCACCAAATCTTAGGTTGTTCTTGATTAAGTGCCTGCTCACTTGGCTTTGGCTTTTCAGTCACCCTTGACATAGTATGTTGCCCGTTTACCTGAATTGTGCTGATGGAAGTAAAAATAAAAGGGTTTTTAATCAACAGCCAGCTGCTTAGGACAAACAACAGTGCTTTAAAGCTGGGTATGGCTTAAAATCCATTGCGTGATGAACGCTCAACACTATGGTTTTGCAAAATGGTGTTTTCTATAGCGATGTCTTACGACAAGACGCTGACGCTCGTTCTCTGCGAGACGCTACGCGAACGTCGCTAATGCGTCTACGCTCGTACCCTACGGTTAGCAATACTTGTCGGGTTTTGGGGGAAAGGGACTTTATATATCGAGCCTTCCACTCCTTTCCCCTTTAACCGAGCAGTATTGTTACGGGTAGCCGCTATGCGTCTATGTATGCAATACATTGACCTCACTTCCATTCCTCTTGCTTTTTAGGAGAGAAGAATGGAAGTTTGCTTACTTACTTGGGATTAGGTCTGTATTGAAACCGAGAAGCGCTATAGTAGCTGGCTATTCAATAACTCTGAGTATTATTGAGACATGAGTGCAATGGAAATTAGCAGAATTAACAAGCCTAGATATAGAGACGCGATATATCATGTCTCTACACAAAATCCCAAAATGGTATGATGCGATACTGTACTGCTACATCAACTACGGCTACAGTTGTCACAAAATTGACAAAAATAGACTGTTGCCTTGTTTGGATACAATCTTGCTACAAAAGTTAGTCTTCCTTAAGTGAATGAATGATTAACTAACTAAAAAATATCTATCAACTTGAGCATTCCTAACATCAGAGTTTCCTTAACTTTCTGGTCAATGAGTTAGCTGTCTCTAGTTGCTTGCACCTGCCAAGACAACCAACCATTTTGTGATATTTGCTTCAAAGACCTGACTACTCTCCCTGTTGGCGTTTTGGGACTCCATTAAACTCTCGTTGAATGAATTCTACATTTATCTGTGACGCGAAAACGTAACAGAGCCTACAGATGGGGAGATGGGGGAATGATTAAGTTGGAAGGTCGAATAAAACTGTGGTCATATAATTTTCTGCCCAAACTGGACCAAAGGCTTTTTCTAGTACGCGGCGGGTTTTATCGTTTTGCTGCTGTTTGGTGCAGTAGTTGTGTTGTCCAGCGAGATTTTGTGTAACTTGTTCGACTGAAACAGGATGTGAGGCGATCGCTTGCATACAATGAATGTCTAAAAATTCTCGCACACGCGATAGAAACATTGCTTCTTCTTCTGGGGAACCGGGACGCACAAAGATGCAAAAATCCGAAAAAATATTTCCCCATTCTGGTAATTCACGGGGTTGGGAAAAGTTAAGCACTGGTAGCTGTGCCAGTTCAGTAGTATAAGATTCTGGTAAAGTGCGCTCTAATTGGATAGGGGAAAGGTCTGCGATCGCTGCACTAATTTGACCTCTACCCCCAACTAAATCGCAACCAAACATCGGCAGGTTGTATTCTGGACGGGGAAACATAACGCAGTGCAAAATATCCAGCATATTTCCGATTTTTGCCAGTTCCAAGTGCATCTTCCGAAACTGGGGCGTTTGATAGCACCGATTTTCAATCGTCAGTTTTTCGCCTTCTAGTCTACCTTCCACATACCCCAACTCATCAGGCAAATGGTAGGGCGATAGATCCAGGTGCTGATGCCAAGCTGCCTCAATACAATCAGCTAGCTGACGAATTAGGGGATGTTGTTGCTCACGCAGCGAGGGCATAGAAGTAAATGACATAAGCTAGTTGGGAATGCGAATCTAATGCCCAGTCTACAACCTGTCGTGCCACACCTGTGTGGTCTGCAATATAAGCAAACAGTTCCACACAGCCAACGTAAAGTTATACGACAGATGCTTTTCACAAAGATTATTTATTTTGTAGTCTAGGTTACAGAAATAATTTTAGATTAGCCCACTTGTGAAGGCTAATAGAAAGCTATGAAACTAGATTCTCGTAGACCAGATTTTGCTGTGCAACCAAGAAGGCAGAATCTGGATGATTTAAATTGGGTAAAACTTTTGCAACTTCCTAACCCCTTTAGTTTTGACGAAGCACTTTTATTATGTCCGGTTTCAGCAGATGAGTGGCTAGCCTGGATTCCAGATCATGGGGAGGCGATACTCAATATTAGACATTTTTGCTACTAATCATAAAGTAGTTTTACTATTTAATGTTTGAAAATATACTGAAGTGGCAAGGCTAAAATGTTGCAAAAAAATTGTAGGTTGGGGAGCCACTGCGTTGCACGGGTTCCCCGCGTTGTAGCAAGTGGCGTTGGAGGCTTTGCGTAATCCAACATTCTGATATATGTTGGGTTACGCTCCACTTCACCCAACCTACTAGCGTGACATGCTTAAAATGTTGGGTTTAAAAAACTCACAAAAATCAAAATTTAATCATTAACAGAATTACTCAACCCAATAAATTAAGCTTGCCGCGCTACTACGTCTAATACACTATTTTAGCCTTGACACGCTACTACAATACCTAATTTTTTTCATAAATCAAATCGGATTCCTATAGGATTATCTCAGTGATAACTATGAAAAAAATATTTTCTAATTAAATTGAATGATACAGCTTGGTACAGATAATTGCCGAAAAATTCCAAATTATCTGGTGAATTGATTCACAACAGATGTACTCTGAATACGCCATTTACCTCGTTCTCGAATCAAATCATACCGAACTCTCAATTTATCATTAGAAGAGTTTTTAAACTGACCATTTTCATATAACTGCGTCACTTCATTGACCGTAGCTTCTACTGCGGCACGATCTGCAAA
Source organism: Nostoc sp. UIC 10630 (assembly GCF_010747425.1). Classification (NCBI taxonomy): domain Bacteria; kingdom Bacillati; phylum Cyanobacteriota; class Cyanophyceae; order Nostocales; family Nostocaceae; genus Nostoc; species Nostoc sp. UIC 10630. The sequence goes on along the minus strand of NZ_JAAGOG010000144.1, from coordinate 8,679 downwards.
TAAACCAATTTTCTCAACAGCTTCTATCTTCAAACTATGGTCGAACTTGCGGTAGCGATTGTCTAACCTATTCTGTTGAGCAATCAGTCGCCATTGAGATAAAGCTGAACCAGTTAAAATTTGCTCTAAATTATTAATCTCATGATTTGACCCTAAAGCTGCGGCTTTGGTAGATAACCAAGTGTAAATAACTTTTTCTGCCTCTGCACTTGTTAAAGGGCCTTCTTCTAATTCTGGTTTTCTATTTGGATCGGGAATAGGTAGCGGTGGTTGGTTTATTTGTACAAACAACTGTAGATCCGGCGGAGAAGGTTGAGGAAAAAACAGATTTTTTAACCATCCAAAAGTTGTTGTAGCTAATACCCAGAAAACTAATATGCTCACCAAAGAAATAAACACTCTCCATACCAGCCGTGTTTTACCTTCTATGGTGTTCGCAAAAGTTCGCCGCCGTCGGGGACGACGAGAATGAGGACGATTATCTGGTATACGCTCTCGGCTAGCAGATGGAGTGGGTTTTCTCCGCCTACGCTTTTGGTTATGGCCAGATGCAGCACTCTTACCTGAACCGTTCAAATGCTGATTAGTGCCTCTGCTCATCCGTTCAGCAGCAGGAACCTCTGATTTTATACTTCCAGATGAACTCCACATCTGTGGTGAAAAGTTTGGATATTCAGACGTTTCTTTTGTTGGTGTTTCTGGCAAATCTGGGTTAGGTACTCTGCTGTGATTAAATGACGCTGGACTCTTAGTTGAATTGTTATGAAAATGAGTATTCTTTGCCTTGGTCTGGGGAAAATACTGGGGGTTAATTACAGCCCATTCATTAGTTGTTTCGGCATCAGTTGGCAGTGCTTCTAAATAAGCTTGTACCTGTTGGTTAGCAAAATAATCTTTTAAAAAAGCTTGCTGGTTTGCTAAATCTCGAAAATGGGGAAAGACTTCGTGTTGCAGCCACTGTTCTGCATATAAACACAGACCCGGTAACAAATCTGGAGAGTCCTGAGATTTTTCCCGAATAAAAGCTAAAGCTTCGTACTCCTGACTAAGTTCTAAAACCCGAGTTGCTTCTTCAGTTTGTCCCAAAAGTAAGGCACATAGCGATTGTTCTAAATGTACATCTTGGCGCTTGCCCAGACGCACGAGCATTTGTCTTGCTTGACGAATTAAAGCAGGTTGCCGTTGAGCAAATCCTCGCGCTATCAAGGCATAAACAGCTAAGTAAGTGGCAACAGCAGAAGAACGTTTGCTTTGAGCTTCAAATAACTTGTGCTGTTCTGCAACTGTTAAGTGGTTGCGTAACTGCTGGATAAATCGCAGAAAGTCATCTATGTTTAAACCCGATTCATCATTGTTCGTGCCATCAATCCCGCCACGATCTTCTAAGAGATTTTGCAATAATTCTAAGCCTTGGCTTCGTTCGGCAGTCTTTTCTTGAGGTAATGCAAGCAACTCCAAAATTCGATATGGCCGCAATTTGTAAAGATCAGCCTGAATTTCTGCCTGAATGCTGGAGAACAAACCTTCCCGTACTAGCAGTTCTTGACCAGTTTCTAGGGATATGGCGGCATTTTCGTAGTGACCTTGCTGCCATTGTTCCCGACCTAATTCTAGGCAAGCAAGAGCAACAGTAAGAACGACATCTGGGTGTTCAGCACTTTCATAAATTTCTTCGTCTGCTAAGTTATTGCTCTTTCTTGCACTTGTAGCACTATTTTTATTTACCAGGTACGGACGACCTAGTTTTAGTACAAGTTCGTATTCCCCCAACTCTTGCAAAATTAATAAAGCGCCAACTAATTCGTCTTGGGTAATTTCGATACCAAGACTCTGGGTATCACTACCCCTTTTGGTGCTTTCTGTACGATTTTCCTGTGCTACTGCGGCAGCAGCAAGGTTATCAGGGTCATAGGCGTGGGCAAGATAAAGCTGATCGTAGGTACTGCGTTGTTTTGGATCTGATAAAACCACGTAAGCTTCTTCTATGAGTTGTTTACGAGAAGAAATTGCTGCCTGAGAATACTCACGTCGCGGCAATTGTACAATGCGATCGCTGTATGCCTGTCGCAATTGTTCTTCACTTGCCGCTAACGGTAGTCCTAAAATTCGGTAGTAATCTAGCGGAATTCGCACAGCCTACTTCCCCTGCACCGTGATCAACATAATTTACCTAGAGCTTTCCAGGTCTGTAAAACCGTGCCATAAAAATGCCGTATAGAATTTACTCTACAAGTGTATATTGCAACAACCTGTTTTGTACCTTCCCGAAATTTTGAGTCACATTCTAGTACTAATTTTTTGCTTTCGCCCAGAAAGCCTCAATTGTTTGTCTTAATTCTTAGTATTTTTGTTTAACACAACTATTATCAGCCTTCGATAGCACAAACCACAACTACCGCTTTTAATCACGGCATAAATGTTGTGGTTGCAAGAATCTATTGATAATTGATTTTTTTGATACTTTCCCAGTACGAAGTAACAAAAATACTACTATTGGGGACTCGACCCTGATAACGGGAGAATAAAAATAATATCATAATTAACCTTTAATTACAATTACCTATTTGGGTATATGGACTTTTGCTTCATTTTTTCTAAATTGTTAATGGATATGCAGAAAGCTGTCTATCTTGATTGCTAGTCTATGAAGGGGAATAGTGAGAGAGAAAAACCCAAAGCGATATATATTGTCGTTAGAGTCAAATCCTCACGGGGTATGGGCTGAAAAGTTAAAAATCAAAAATTAAAAATTCAGCTATTCCCTAAGACCCTTTTTTGGTGCATAAATAAAGTTTGATTGTTGAGTCTTACAAACGCTAGCCTGTTAAAAGCCGAGGTGTTATCAGACCAACTTATTTAAGACCGTAACTTTAAGTTGTACAACAGGGATACTCAAAAATAATGGTTCAAGAGCGTACTTTACCCACATTTAATCCTGCTACTACGCAAATTACTAAAGAAGAAGGGTTATGGTTGTATGAGGATATGGTTTTAGGGCGCTTGTTTGAAGACAAGTGCGCTGAAATGTACTACAGGGGCAAAATGTTTGGTTTTGTCCATTTGTACAACGGTCAAGAAGCTGTTTGTACGGGTGTTGTACAGTCAATGCGACCGGGTGAAGATTACGTTTGTAGTACTTACCGCGACCACGTTCATGCTTTGAGTGCGGGAGTACCAGCAAGAGAGGTAATGGCAGAATTATTTGGCAAAGCCACAGGTTGCAGCAAAGGGCGCGGTGGTTCCATGCACATGTTTTCTGCGGAACATCGGTTGCTGGGTGGCTATGCTTTTGTGGCTGAGGGAATTCCTGTAGCAGCTGGAGCGGCTTTTCAAAGCAAATACCGCCGCGAAGTGCTGGGAGATAAAAATGCTGACCAAGTTACGGCTTGCTTTTTTGGCGACGGTGCAGCTAACAACGGTCAGTTTTTCGAGACACTAAACATGGCAGCTCTATGGAAACTGCCAATTCTTTTTGTAGTCGAAAATAATAAGTGGGCTATTGGGATGTCTCATGAGCGGGCAACTTCCCAGCCAGAGATTTATAAAAAAGCCAGTGCCTTTAACATGGTGGGCGTGGAAGTAGATGGTATGGATGTTCTAGCTGTCCGAGCCGTCGCTCAAGAAGCTGTAGCCCGTGCCCGTGCAGGTGAAGGCCCAACATTAATTGAGGCGCTTACCTACCGCTTCCGTGGTCACTCCTTGGCTGACCCAGATGAAATGAGGAGCAAAGCTGAGAAAGAATTTTGGTTTGCCCGTGACCCAATTAAGAAGCTGGCTGCTTATTTGCTGGAGCAAAATCTAGCGAATGAGGCAGAAATCAAAGCTATTGATCGTAAAATTCAGGATGTAATCGACGAGGCAGTTAAATTCGCCGAAAACAGCCCCGAACCAGACCCCAGCGAGTTATATCGTTTCGTGTTTGCAGAAGACGAATAAACAGTGCTGAGTTATGAGTGCTGAGTGCTGAGTACTTTTTATTTTGCTCAGGACTCAGCACTATGTACTCAGTACTACACCTTACTCAGGACTAAAATTTGTGTTTAGCATTGCAGTTCAACAGCAACAGTACAAGACGTACATTCTTTCTGATGAAGCCGCTGGTTCTCAATTGGAAGTCGTACCTGAACGCGGTGGTATCATCACTCGTTGGCGCATTCAAGGACAAGAAATTTTCTACTTAGACACTGAACGCTTTACTCATCCTGATTTGAGTGTTAGAGGTGGGAACCCAATTTTGTTTCCTATTTGTGGCAATCTCCCAGATAATACTTACATCCACAACGGGCAAAAATATACTCTCAAACAACACGGTTTTGCCCGTGAATTGCCGTGGAAAGCAACAGAACAGGAAACTGGAGATAAAGCTAGTCTCACTGTTGTTCTTGATAGCAATGAGCAAACTAAGGCAGTTTATCCTTTTGATTTTCAACTGGCTTTCACCTACGAACTTCAAGGTAATACCCTAGAAGTCCGCCAGCAGTATAAAAACTTATCATCCACACCAATGCCCTTTTCGGCTGGTTTCCATCCCTACTTTTTATGTGGTGATAAAACTCAGCTAGATGTTGAAATTCCTTCAAAGCAGTATCAAGACAATCAAACTAAGGAATTTCACTCTTTTGATGGCAATTTTGACTTTAGCCGTGACGAAATTGATTTTGCCTTTGGACAGCTAACGAGTAAATCAGCCACTGCGATAGATCGTAGCCGGAAGTTAAAACTCACCTTGGATTATGATGATTTCTCTACCTGGCTGGTATTTTGGACAGTCAAGGGCAAAGAATTCTACTGTCTAGAACCGTGGAGTGCCACCCGTAACTCTCTCAATACTGGTGATAACCTGACTGTGTTAGCACCAGGAGCTAGCCACACAGCATCTGTAAGGTTGACCGCTAATTTTTTCTAAACCCCTTTACAAATCTACAGATGTATATGCTATGATTGCAAAGTTGCGAAATGCAGCGAAAGGGTCGCTAACTCAACGGTAGAGTACTCGGCTTTTAACCGATTAGTTCCGGGTTCGAATCCCGGGCGACCCATATAAAGGTTTAAGTAACACTCGCCTCTGCTTTTATATCAAAAGCAGAGGCGAGTTTTATTATTAGTAAATTTGTTAGGACTAACGCAAATAATAGCCGAAACCCTAATTTTCAGATAGGGGCGATACCCTGCGGGAAAGCGCCTTGCCTCTACAACGTTTGGTTTTGCATAAAGTCCTATTTGTGAATGCGATCGCTCTGGATGCTCCCAAATTTTCGGTTAAGCGATCGCTATAGTGCGATCGCCCATTATCAAATCTGTTAGTTAGCAGATGTGTGAATTTGGTCATTTGCTCGCATGGGCCTTTTTATTAAATTCAAATTTCACATCGGTGAGTTTTTCTGATACTTCCCATAGTTTTTTAGCGATCGCTTGATCTTTGGATAACTCGTTTGATTCGACTTTTATTGGATAGCCGCGCATCTCCATAAACCCATTGGGGCCGAAATATTCTGCGCCTTTTAAGCCTGCTTCGGTTGCCGCCCGCAGAGTTGGTAATGCGCCCATCGTGATGTCTTGAGCAAGGATGCCGTTGAGATATTTCACAACGCCACCCGCAGTTCTCTGCAATTCGGTTGCTGTCCAGCCAGGATGCGAGGCGGTTACAAGTGTGTCGATACCGTTATCTTTTAGCTTTCGGTCGAGTTCGTAGGTAAACAAGAGGTTGGCAAGTTTGCTGTCGCCGTAGGCTTTCCATTTGGCATAACTTCTCTTTTCCCAATTCAAATCATCGAAATCTATTTTGCCTATACTATGTGCGCCGCTCGAAACATTGACAATTCGTGAGCCTTCGGTGTCAATCAAACGTTCCAAAAGCTGTCCTGTCAAAGCAAAATGTCCGAGATGATTAGTGCCGAACTGCAATTCAAAACCGTCCGTCGTTTTTGAATACGGTGGAATCATCACACCTGCATTATTAATCAGTAAATCCAGACGCACATAATTTTTCTGAAAGTTTTCAGCGAAATTTTTAACTGATGCTAAATTCGCCAAATCAAGTTCCATTACCTTTACGTCGGCATCTTTATTCTGTTGAAGAATTTTTGCCAATGCCTTGTTTCCTTTGTCCAAATTGCGAACCGCAATAATTACAGACGCTTGTTTATTAGCTAAAACCTTCGCCGTCTCATAACCGATACCACTGCTTGAACCCGTTACAATTGCTACTCTTCCTTTTTGACTTAGAATATTTTCCGCGTTCCATTTTTCATTTTTCATTTTATTTACTCCTATTTAATTAATCGAACGTTCATTTAATTAATTCCCAAAAAAAAGAATTAATTCGTTACTGCGTCCCACGCAATTTTATAGGCGGTTTCTAACATTTTTTCATCCAAAATCAAAGCACCACTAAAATGCTCTTTAATCAATCCAGTCAGAGGTGCAAAGGTAAAAGCGGTAAAAATTTCCAGGGAAATTTCCTTAAAAACTTTCTCCTCTTTACCGCGATTGAACAAATCTAACATTGGCTTGAAATAGCTCGAACTTTCATCTTTACAAATGCGGTCAACCATAGGGGAATTAGCAAATTGCTCTGTAAAAGCAAATCTGACCGGATTTTTAATTGCGTATTGATAATAATTATTCCAGATCATTTTAAAGGCTTTCTCTACAGATAGGTTCTGGTTAACACCTTTCAAAATTTCTGCACTCATTTCCTGCTTTACGAACAAATATATTTTATTGAGAAGGTTTTCCTTGTTTTCAAAATAGACATATATTGTCGCGGGCGAAACATTCGCTGTTTTTGCAATTTTCGACATCGAAGTATCAGCAAAACCATTTGCAGTAATCAGTTCGATTGCCGCATCACAGATTGCTTGATTTTTTTTGTCGTCTTTGTGCCTCATAATTTTTATAATAAACGAACATTCGGTTATCGTCCAGTGAATAATTTTGATGATAGCGATACCTGCGGTGGTAACAAACTTGTACTGAGCATCTCGACTTCGCTCGATGGAACCGCAGGCGAAATACAACTTTCCTACGGGACGCTACGCGAACGCGGAAACAAGCTACGCTATATTTAATGTGAGTATCCGTTGGAGACTCACGTTAATTTATGTAAACTATGCATGGTTTGACCCCAAATCCAATAGTTAGGGAAAAACACCCTGAGAGCATTTGTCAGAAGTTAGTGTGTTTAAGTTGAAGCGATCGCTTTGAGATGACCATTTGGGATACTAGGCTACCAGAGCTACTAGCTGTAGGGTAACTAAATCTACAGCGATACAGAGCAACGATGGTTCATAGTACAGGAGTATAGAACATAGTTATAGTAACGATGGCATAAACTTTTTCAACATAGATACACGACACTAGTTATAATTTCCTATAAGTTGAAAAAACTCTTAAGATTTAGCGTAATAAATACGCTTCTCTCAGACCGACTAGCTGACAACCACATTAGGAGGACTATCTATGGCGCTTGTACCACTGCGGCTGCTGTTGGATCACGCAGCTGAAAACGGTTACGGCATCCCAGCTTTCAACGTTAACAATTTGGAGCAGATTCAGGCAATCCTGAAGGCTGCTGTAGAGACAGATAGCCCCGTCATTTTACAAGCTTCACGCGGCGCTCGTAATTATGCTGGCGAAAACTTCCTCCGCCACCTGATTTTGGCTGCGGTAGAAACCTATCCTCACATTCCCATTGTCATGCACCAAGATCATGGGAATGCTCCTGCTACCTGCTACTCAGCAATTAAGAACAACTTCACCAGCGTGATGATGGATGGTTCTTTAGAAGCTGATGCTAAAACTCCTGCTAGCTTCGAGTACAACGTCAATGTTACCCGCGAAGTTGTAAATGTAGCTCATGCTTTGGGTGTCAGTGTTGAAGGTGAACTCGGTTGTTTGGGTTCTCTAGAAACTGGTGCTGGTGAAGCTGAAGATGGTCACGGGTTTGAAGGTACACTCGACCACTCACAACTGCTAACCGATCCCGATGAAGCTGTTGACTTCGTAGAAGCAACCCAAGTAGATGCTTTGGCTGTTGCCATTGGCACAAGCCACGGTGCTTACAAATTTACCCGCAAGCCGACTGGTGAAATTTTGGCCATCAGCCGCATTGAAGAAATTCACCGCCGTCTGCCTAACACCCACTTGGTAATGCACGGTTCATCCTCTGTACCTGAAGATTTACTTGCACTGATTAACCAGTATGGTGGTGCAATTCCTGAAACCTACGGTGTACCTGTAGAAGAAATCCAAAAAGGTATCAAGAGTGGTGTACGTAAAGTAAATATCGACACCGATAACCGTTTGGCAATTACTGCTGCTGTACGTGAAGCTTTGGCTAAAAAACCAGAGGAGTTTGACCCCCGTCACTTCCTCAAGCCTTCTATTACATACATGCAAAAGGTTTGTGCTGAACGCTATCAACAATTTGGCACAGCTGGCAATGCAAGCAAGATTAAGCAAATTTCTTTGGAAGATTTTGCTGCTAAGTATGCTAAAGGTGAACTAAACGTTGTCACCAAAGCTGCTGCTAAAGTTTAATTCTGATTACCAATAAATAGGTGCATAGTACTGCTATGCTCCTAAAAAATTGAAGATTCTAATATTGACACAAACCGGGTATTTACCCGGTTTTTTATTTTATTTGTAAGGGTTGGGGATGGGGAATGGGGAATGGGG
>NZ_JAAGOG010000143.1:0-22499 GCF_010747425.1 Nostoc sp. UIC 10630 | reverse complement strand
TCCTTATATTATCTAATTATACTGAATTTTTATCCCCACTTTCCAATAGACTAAAGACATTTAAGTCAAGTGATATTAGTATTTAATATTAGCTATAGCAATCAAAATTTAAACGTAAGAAAATACGTAGATTAAAAATGCGTATTTTAAAGCCTTTAAGGGATTTTATCTCTCACGAATGATTTAGGGCTGCTATATTTTCTGAACTTGCTTTGACAACTGCTTTTCCCTATTTCGCTAAGTTTATAAACTAACTAATTAAGGTGCGTATTTGCAATTTTCAAAAAAATTGCAATTTAACTTTAACAATGGGGAAATATAAAAGCAACACTTCCTCCCATAACCATAGCTGAACAAAAAGGTAAAAATTGCCTTCGCGTTCCAATTATAGATTGTCTATGCAACTTAGTTATCTACCGCTTGCTTGGCTCAAGAACATTGAGCAGTCTATTGTCAAAAAACAGTTGATTGTGAAGCCAGACACACCTTTGCCGCAAATTCTGGCATTGATGAAAAGAGCGATCGCTCCGATGCGATTGAGTTGCACAGCCTTTTTCAGAATAATCCTGCAAGTGGAAGGCAACTCATGTCAGGCATAAGCTCATTTTCTGTTTCTAAACAACCACCACTGATTCTAGTGGCTGATGATGACAAGACTATCCGAGTGTTGTTGCGTAAAGCTATGGAACAAGAAGGTTATCGAGTGGTTGAGGTCAATGATGGTAAGCAATGTTTAGATGCTTACGAGACCATCAAACCGGATATAGTGTTGCTAGATGCTGTAATGCCTGTGATGGATGGCTTTACCTGCTGTAAGCAATTGCTCCAAATTGCCAGGAATAATTTAATCTCAGCCCTTGCAACCTTTGATACTGACTCGGCTCTTAACAATACTGTCATCTCCAAAATATGGGAGCGCACTCCCATATTGATGATCACATGCTTGGACGATGAGGAATCTGTAAACCGTGCTTTTGATGCAGGAGCGACCGATTATGTTACTAAGCCAATTCACTGGCCTGTATTGCGTCAACGATTGCGCCGACTGCTACAGCAAGCACAAGTATACAAACAATTAGAGGCAGCAAACCAAGCTTTGCAGCACCTTGCCAATGTAGATGGCTTAACTGATTTGGCTAATCGTCGTTGTTTTGACGATTATCTTAATACTCAGTGGATTAATCTCGCCCAAGAAGAATCTCCTTTGTCAATGATTTTGTGTGATATCGACTATTTTAAATTTTATAACGATAAATATGGCCATCCTGCTGGAGATGTCTGTTTACAAAAGGTGGGTGCTGTCTTAAATCTAAAGGCGCAAAAACATCAAGATTTAGTAGCGCGTTATGGTGGCGAAGAATTTGCTGTGATTATGCCATACACCCATGCATCTGGTGCAATTCACGTGGCCGCAACCATACAAGCGGGAATCAAAGATTTGCAAATTGCTCACGCCGGGTCTGCTGTGAGTCAGCATGTCACGCTAAGTATGGGCGTAGCAACTGTTGTACCTACTTGGGAATCCTCACCTTCAGATTTGATTGTGCGAGCAGATAAAGCGCTCTACGAAGCAAAGGCAGGGGGGCGCGATCGCTTTATCTCAAGTTTTTAATTGTATTTGTCATTTGTGAATACCCATTGCTTAAGAAGGATAAACTGGCAGCGTGAAGTGAAACCATGCTCCGTTATTGGGGGCAGAGTCTACCCAAATTTGACCATAGTGTGCCAGGATAATACGTTGGCATAAACAAAGACCAATGCCGTAACCTTCTTTACCTTCATCCCGTTGCAGGCGGAAGTGGTTTTCAAAGATGCGATCGCGATTCTCTACAGGAATACCAGGCCCAGTATCGCCAATACTAAACTGAACTTTTTGGGTAGTGCGGTGCAATCCGGAAACGCTAATCTTGCCACCTTCTGGGGTATATTTAATGGCATTATCTAACAGATTGACTAGCACTTGGCGGATGCGTTCTGGATCAGCATATACATAAGGTAAGTCACTAGGAATATCTGTTTCTACTTCTTGGGATTTGGAGGTGTAGCGATCGCACAATTCTTCGAGTACATCTAAAAAGACTTTACCTAATTGTATCTTTTGTGGGAATATGGGAAATTCTGTATCTTTTCCACGACCTACCTGCAAAAGGTCAGTAATCATTCGGTCAATGACCTTAGTTTGATTGCGGGCTTGTTTTAATAAATGTGCTGTCATCGATGGCTTGAGGCGCTGGAATTCCCCTGTCTCTAGATTGTAGTTAGATTGGAGAGTTTCCATTGCGATCGCGGCAGCAGTTAGGGGATTACGGAGATCGTGCGCCAGCATCGCAATCACCCGGTCTTTAAACTGTAGCTGCTCTTGGAGGTTATCTTTTTCCTGTTTCAAGCGAAAAATTTCGTCTGAGAGTCGGATTAGTTCAGCAGAAACAGCAACTGAATGGATAGTGGATTTGGGTAATGTGCCCCGACCATTGTCGTCCATGTGTTCTTGCAAGTCTTCCTGTAATTTTAAGTAAGCGTCTACAGCGACTTGCCAGCGAGGCCACCAGTTTTTCAATTGCGCTATGATATTACTCCCAGCCAAAACCTGTCGTGGTTCAGGATGGATTTTGATTAAAGCTGGCGTTGCTACCAACTTAAAGTGTTCTGCTAAGTAAGGTTGTTGTCCAACATCGATAGTTTGAACTTCAAAAGTATACTCAGCCTGCAATTCTTTTAAGTAAGCACGTATTCGCTGCACCTGTTGGCGGGACTTAGGTCGTCCATCGACAAAAAGTAACAGTTGGAGTGGAGCTTCAGAATAAATAGGCTGATCCTGGGAAACTTGCATGTAATCGTGTTTCAGCACTGGTAACAACCCGGTGACGCTTTACAGAAAGTAAAATGGACTGACGGTTGTCGATGGTCGTTGTTTTGGTCTTCAATTTAATATCTATTTTAGATTTTCATACTGCTCTTAGTTCTGTATTTTTGACACTAAATATATCTTTTTCAGCCTTTTGCCCATTTTTGACTAACTTCATCTCCAAGAAACACCAAGCCCCTTGAATATAAGCCTTAGTTTGCCCTGAATGAAAAATTGTCGCTAGAGTTAGCAGGTGAAAGGTTTAATACTATGTCAAATCAGCTAGTAAAGCAGTATGTCAAATTGACTACTCGCTTTCAACAAGCGATGCCTACGGCGGGCAAAGCCTACGCTCAACTAAACGCAGATGCTAATTGTATCTAATCTATCAGGAAGCTGTTAACTGTTTAGACCAAGTTTGTGGAGAGAGGGTTTTTTCAACGCCAGTGCATCCAATGAAGTGTCTTGTTTGCCTCAACCCAATCATTATTAGGATTAGGAAAACAGCTATAGTTAACAACTATGTACTGCCTATATATAACTTACGAAGCGTACTCTGTGTCCAGCCTTCCTAAAAGAAGACTTGCCTATCTCAGGAGAATAGGGGATGGGTTGCCCTAAGACAACCTTTTGGATAACATCAGGGCGATGCCTACGACGATAAACTACGCACTTTTAGAGTCAGTACTTACTGCTTTCGAGGCTGCCAAGAAACTCTTGACTACAGCACAAGTACCACTTTCCCCAGAAATTCTATTTATAGAAATTAGGGAAACTGCTGCGACACTTGACTGTTTTGTTTATGACCCCAGTTGCCAAAAATAACGAACTTACGCTAAGTCTTTGGAATTGCTGAACACTGGCATTTTCTGGCTATTGCCTTATTCAGCTTACCATCGTCAGATGAATAATTTCCAGAATCGATTTTAAGCCAGTGTTAGCGAACTTTAATTGATTTCCCTCTTTGGGTGAGGCTAAGGGGGCTTTATTCCTAGTCTATCACTTTAAGTGTTTAGCGATCGCATTAAGTTCGTGCATCTGGAAGCAGATTAAAGCTTTTGGTAGCTAAAATGTTCTTTAGCGAGTTCCCAATCAGTTATCTGCTCTGCCAATTGAATATTCAGAGAAATATCTAAAAAATGGATTCTCAATCTAGTAGTCTTGCCATATTAATTTTGAGCAGGACTAAACTGCTAACTACAAACTTTCTTAACCTGTCCTAATCCCAGTGAGTTTAGAGCCTCAAAATCCTAAAACTCCTGTATATCAAGTATTTTAGATTTATTTCTGTTTTTTTTCCAAAAATGTTAGTTTGCCAGAATTTTTGGGAACTCTATAAATAAGCATGGGAATTATAAAAACCTAATGGCTGTAAAACGAAGACAATACGGTAGCTTTTGCTACCGTTTACTCATTTTTAGAGATATTATCATCTTCACCAATAGAGACATTTACCAAGACAACGCGCTGAGTCGGTAGTGTCTTTTGGTGATACTGAGAGGCAGGGAGCAGAAGAAGCCGGAGAGTAGGCGGTAGGGGCAAGGGGTAAGGGATAGGGGCAGAATAAAAATTAGCTCCTTCCCTCTGCTCCCTGCTCTCTTCCCCTCTGCCTCTTGTACGTAATGCTCAATTAATGAACAGTCTGCGCTAGGGTAGGAATTGAAACTCATTTGTGATTTCCTGTGCTTCCCTGTAAACGTCCAGCTGTATTTCTAATTTGGGCTGTTCTACTGACCTCCTTAACAGCCTGTGCTAACAGTCCAGTCGCCAAAAACCTTGAAGAATCTTTGGCGGCAGATCCGAAGCTGCAAAGCAATCCAGTTGTGTTTGGAGAATCTCAGAGTAAGCAACCACAAGCACAGCCAAACGATTCAACAGTTCAGTTACCAGCTGATTTTCCCAAAGATATCCCCCTATATGCCAATGCCAAACTAGAGGAAGTTATACCTGCTAGCGGTTCAGAAAATAAAACCTCAACTCGTTGGTTGAGTTCTGACCCTAGCAACTTTATCGCTAGCTTTTATGGCAACCAGTTTAAAACAAATAACTGGCAGATTTTGCAACAGCCAACAGATGATGCGGGAGGTACTTTTGAGGTACGTCGTAACGATTTACTGTTGAAGATTTCCATTCAGCCTAAATCAGTTACTAACGCTACACCCAATCAACCCCAAACCGCCACTGAATTACTGATTGATTACGTACCGAATAGTATTGCTACGGCACAAGCTACCCCAAATACAAATTCTAACGAAACTACTAACGTCGTTCCTCAACCAGGAAATCCACAGTTCATTGGTCCAGTACCACCTGCAAACTTGGCAGCACAGCCACAAAGTACGGCTAATAACCAAACAACTCCTACAGCCACAGCCGAATCTCAAGAATTCAGCGATCTGAATAAAGTACCGCAAGAATGGCGGCAACACATCCAAGACTTAGCCGCATTAGGTGTTTTATCCCTAGAACCAAAGGCAACTAAGAGTAATTCTACTACCACAAATAACCAGTTTGAACCCGGTAAAATTGTTACACATCGGGAATATGCTCGTTGGCTAATTGCTGCTAACAATGCTATGTATGCCAGCAATCCAGCTAAACAAATTCGCTTGGCATCAGAAAGCACTCAACCAGTTTTTAGTGATGTTACCGCAAAAGACCCTGATTTTCCAGCAATTCAGGGATTAGCTGAAGCTGGGCTAATTCCTAGTCCTTTGTCTGGAGATTCCACAGCTGTTTTGTTTCGTCCTGATGCACCCCTAACGCGGGAACAATTACTGTTGTGGAAATCACCCCTAGATACTCGCCAAGCTTTACCTTCTGCTAACTTAGATACGGTTAAACAGACCTGGGGTTTCCAAGACGCAGCGCGAATTGACCCCAAGGCTTTAAGAGCAGTGCTGGCTGATTACCAAAATAGCGAGCAATCGAATATTCGGCGGGTGTTTGGCTATACGACTCTGTTTCAGCCCAAAAAACCAGTAACTCGTGCTGAAGCTGCTATGACTTTGTGGTATTTTGGCAGTCAAAGTGAAGGTGTGTCAGCGACTGAAGCTTTGAAATTAAAACGAAGTTAAAGCGATGTCTACGAAGGGTTATGCCATTCTGTTGCGGTTAGTTTATCCGTAGCAGAAAAGTGGCAATGCCCAAGCTTTAGCATGGAAAATTTGCGATTTCTTTGTAATACACTGATTTTTTATCAAGAAAATGTAAATGTAAGTGTTTTCAGCGTTTTTACCTGTGTTTGATGAATTTTTGAGGCATAGTTAGGTAAAACAACGTAAATTCACTCAATACACGTACTTAGTTTTGAATTAACTCAAAAAACAAATTGCCAGCGATCGCCTTTTCATTACTTTGAAACAACTAAAAAATACCACAGGTAAAACAAATATGAAGAAACAAGCTGTAGCGGCAGGATTTGTTCTCTTATCTTTCATGTTACCGCTTAAGGCGAGTGCAGCGAGTTTTAGCAAATTTTACGTATTTGGTGACAGCCTTTCTGATACTGGCAATGTCTTCGCTGCTACTGGTGGTTTAGTCGCTCCGACAACAGCCATTCCCCAAGATCCACTATACTTTCAAGGACGTTTTTCTAACGATCGGGTGTGGGTAGACTACCTGGGAAGTCAGCTAGGATTAAATCCTACCCCATACTTCTTAAGTCCTACTATTCCCAATCAAGGTATTAATTTTGCTGTGGGCGGCGCTAATTCTGGTCAGGGTAATGCTATTGTTCCTAGTGCGCTGTTACCGGGAGTACTAGAGCAAGTCGGCTTGTTGACACAACCGATTCTACAAGCCAATCAGAAGCTTGATCCAAATGCACTTTATGCTGTATCGGGAGGTGCAAATGATTATCTGTTTGGTAAAGCTATCAATCCGGCTCAAACAGTCCAGAATTTATCAGATGCAGTAGGGTTACTTGCCTCATCTGGTGCAAAAAATATTTTAGTCTTTAACTTGCCTGATTTGGGCAAGATTCCATTTGCATCCGCTACAGGTCTATCTAGCAACTTGACTGGTTTGACAATTGACCATAACAAGAGATTAGCAGAGGAATTAGACAAATTTAGCAACAACTCGGATTTGAATCTAACGTCTGTGGATGTGTTCTCCCTATTTAATCAAATAGAAGAAAATCCAGGGAAGTTTGGGTTTCAAGATGTGGTTAACCCTTGCGTAATAGGGAATTTTCAGACAATCATCAGTGTATGCCCTCAACCAAACGATTATTTGTTCTTTGATTCTGTGCATCCAACAACAGGCGTTCATAAGTTAGTAGCAGACACTGCACTGGCGGGGATTGAGGCTAAGTTTGTCCCTGAACCTGCGATAAATTTGGGGATTTTAGCTCTTGGTGCTTTTGGTGCGCTAGGAGTGCTGAAGCGTAAACAAAAAAGATTAGCGCTTGGATCAACAGACCGGGTTGTTGATGCACAATTGTCTCATACAACAGTTGAAAACTAAACTAACTGTATTGATGTGGGATTACGATCGCTTATTTGAAATTATTGAAGAATTAGTTATGCACCACTCTCCTAGTGGTGCAGAAGCTGAGATTAACCAGTTGTTGATGCAAAAATTTGCAGCGCTGGGTGTAGAAGTGTGGTGCGATCGCGCCGATAATATTATTGCCAAGATTCCAGGGAAAAATCCAGACCGAGCGATTGCGATCACAGCACACAAAGATGAAATTGGCGCAATTGTCAAGAATATCGGTGATGAAGGTCGTGTGGAAGTCCGTAAACTCGGCGGTTCTTTCCCGTGGGTTTACGGCGAAGGGGTTGTTGATTTATTGGGAGATCAGGAAACCATTAGCGGTATTCTCAGCTTTGGTTCCCGCCACGTTTCTCATGAATCGCCCCAAAAAGTCCAGCAGGAAGATACTACTGTTAAGTGGGAAAATGCCTGGATTGAAACGAAACGCACTACAGATGAACTCGAAGCAGCTGGCGTTCGACCTGGAACTAGAATGGTAATTGGCAAGCATCGCAAGCATCCAATTAGGTTAAAGGATCATATTGCCAGTTACACCTTGGATAACAAAGCCTCTGTTGCCATTTTGCTAGCTTTGGCTGAAAACCTGAAACAGCCAGTTGTTGATGTTTATCTGGTAGCTTCAGCCAAAGAAGAAGTAGGAGCAATTGGAGCGCTATTTTTTACCCAAAATCAACCCTTGGATGCGTTAATTGCTTTAGAAGTTTGTCCATTATCCGAAGAATATCCGATTGAAGATGGAGAAAGTCCTATACTTTTATCTCAAGATGCTTATGGGATATATGATGAGGGACTAAATGGACAAGTACGCCAATCTGCCAAGCAACTTGATATACCAGTGCAGCTAACGATATTGAGTCAGTTTGGTAGTGATGCTTCCATTGCCATGAAATTTGGACATGTAGCCCGTGCTGCGTGTTTGGCGTTTCCTACCCAAAATACACATGGCTATGAAATTGCTCATTTAGGAGCGATCGCTAACTGTATCAGTTTGTTAAGAGCTTTCTGCGAAACTGAGTTTGAGTGATATTTAAAGGCTTTGATTTGAAGGAGCGATCACATATCAACCCAAAATAGCCAGAAAAAGGTTTTGCAAAGTCTGAACGTCTGGTTCCTCAAGTCGTCCTAACTTTTTAATCACTAGCTCTTTATCTATGGTAGTCAAAACTGGTTTAATAATTGAAGGCTTGAGAAGACCAGCTACTCGCCATCCAGCAATTGTGATTTCACCAAAGGAAGTTGCTGGATTTGCTTGACTGGTAATCGCGATCAATATTAAATCCGAACGCTCATGTTGATAGCTATTAGAACTCACAACCACTGCTGGACGTTTTTTAGTAGTAGTTTGGTCAGTAAAGGGAAACGGCACTAAAACAACATCACCAAATTCATAGTTTGTCATATTCTGCATCATCAGGGTTATCCCAGATTTTGAGCAGAACTGGTTCAGAAAGTTTTGCTGCTGCAAAGGTAAGGCTATGATCTGTACTTTGCTGATCCAAAGAATCAATAAAATCTTCAACTAGCAAAACTTTTTCGGGAGGCAACCTTTGAATTTTTTCAAGTAGCCTTTGCTCTGAACTGCTATGAGCCTGCATTGTTTAGATTCTCCTAACCTTGCTTATATTGGTTGCTTTATGCATTCCATTATAATTTTTGGTTGTCTCTACGACGAAGGCGATCGCTAACTGTGTTGATTTGTTAAAAGCTTTTTGTGAAACTGAGTTCGAGTAAAGGTTTAAAACTAATTTAATCGGTAAAATTAGAGTGCGTAGTTTGCCGCCGTAAGCATAGTTTTTACACCCCTTTGGCTAGATGCTTAATTTATGTCAAAATTTAGTATTGAGGAATACTTTAATCAAAGCCGATGATGGGATTTGAACCCACGGCCTGCTGATTACGAATCAGCTGCTCTACCACTGAGCCACATCGGCGTACACAATCTAAAAGTATAACACAATTTAATCATGGTAGATCAAAATCTCAAAAATCGCCTGAACCCCGAACAGTATGCCAGCCTCAAAGCAGAAATAGCCGCTCCTTATCGGGGCTTACGACAATTTATCTACATCGCTTTCGGTGCTTCTGGCTCCATTGGCGCATTCGTGTTTTTTTTCCAAGTGCTTGCCGGACGGGATGTTGAGAGTGCAATGCCAAGTTTGGCTCTCCAAGTAGGAATAGTTGCTCTAATGGTCTTCCTTTGGCGCTGGGAACAGCGTCGGCAACAATCAGGGAAAAGTCCTA
This sequence comes from Nostoc sp. UIC 10630, assembly GCF_010747425.1. Classification (NCBI taxonomy): domain Bacteria; kingdom Bacillati; phylum Cyanobacteriota; class Cyanophyceae; order Nostocales; family Nostocaceae; genus Nostoc; species Nostoc sp. UIC 10630. The sequence continues at coordinate 12,910 of NZ_JAAGOG010000143.1, read as the reverse complement.
ATTCTTGAAGATAAAAATTTTAGCTGATGACTTTTTTACTGCTTTGTTTATATATATCTTTATATTGATTAATGCTTTTATGAAGATTAAAATATAAAGAGAGAAAAAATAAAAAAATTATTAGGAAATCCCAAAAAGTAAAAATTTCTGAGAAACTAGAAATCGTTGAAACGGGGTCAGCCAATATAAAGACCCTGACCATAAAACAAATCACATTCAAATGGGGTCAGTTATATTTAAAGACCCCAAATTTTATGTTTAAAAACCCCAAAATTAATAAAAACTCGCAATTTTGGAAGCGCCAGACTAATAATTTGTTAGTCTTGGCGCTTTCAATTTGCTAACTAGGCATTTACTGGGCTGTTACCAAATAGGATGAAGGAATTGGTTGGGCACGTCCAGCACTGACGAGTGCCTGGTAAACAAAGGCAGCAACCTCGGCTCTAGTCGCTTGACGATTAGGATTGAGTTGCTTCGCTGTGGGATAGTTGATTACTAGCTGCTGTGCAGTTGCAGCCGCAACAGGAGCGATCGCATAATTAGGAATCTGGGCAGCATCGGTATAAAAAGAAAGGACGTTCTGATTATTCGCAGTTAAGCCCAAACCATTAGCTAAAGAAACTAGCGCTTGCACTCTGGGAATTTGCTGCTGTGGTTTAAAAGTGCCATCAGGATAACCAGAAACAAATTGACTCTGGTAAGCAGATTGAATTGCAGCGTAAGCCCAGAAATTTGTTGCTACATCTTTAAACTTAATACCTGCGCGTTTGGCTGGTGGTGTTAAAGCTTTAGTGACAATAGTGGCAAATTGAGCGCGAGTTACAGGTTCATTGGGTTTAAAGCTGCCATCAGGAAAGCCAGCAATAATATTTTGAGAAGCTAAAGCTTCGATGTAGGTTTTTGCCCAGTAATTTGCTGGCACATCCTTAAAGGCAACAGGCCCTCCAGGTGGTACATCAACAGCTGCGGCAACAAAATCTACTGAGCCAAAAATCTTTTTCTGATCGATATCGTTGCCAACAGCGACAATTTTACTGGTTTTAGTGGCATTGTTCACATCATAACGAGTGTTATTGCGGATAAGATTACCACCAGGATTTTCGTTGGTGCCAAGGTCAGGTAAAGCACTAACAGTTGCTACTACACCATCCCGCTTATTGTTTTGAATGACATTCTTACGCAATACGGGCTTCGCTGACTCTGAGATAAAAAGACCATCTTGGTTTTCAACGATTTGGTTTTCCACAATTAGGGGTGTGGAAGTACCACCGATCGCTAGACCAAAACCAGTATCCTGAAATAAGTTACCCCGAATTTCTCCTTGAGCAGCTTTAGCAATTGAAATCCCATTGCCTTTGTTTTGCACAAAGATGTTACTTTCAATTTTAGGATTGCCTGTACCCGTGACAAAAACACCCTCTCTAACACTGTTAGTAAAAGTGCTGTTTTTAATAGTGGGATTAGTTGATTCCACCCACACAGCCGTACCCCGGCTATTTGGGTTGGTAACGCTGACACCACTAATAGTGGTATCTTGTTCGGCAAGGATGGTAATGTCTTGTCTAGCAAAGGTACGACTAGTGTAGAAACCTCCACCTGTAATTAATATTGCCTGACCTTTACTAGCTTCATCACCCCGCAGTGTCACTCCTGGTTTAAGCAACAATGGGAAGGTTTCGCCACTTTCCTGGTTATAGTTCCCAGGTGCTAATTGAATAACTGCACCTGGTTGGGCTTGACTGAGAGCGAAACTGATGCTTTTGTAAGGTGCAGCTGAGGTTGTACCAGCACTAGCACTATCTACACCCGTTGCGGGATTAACATAAATTGCTGCGGCGGTTGTCGGAACTTGCGCTGTGAGAGTTGGGGCGATACCTTCTGGGTGAGTAGCACCAGCATTAACCGCACCCGGTAGTAATATTGAACCGCAGTAAACCGCGAGCATTGCCGTAAGTCCGGCTCCCCCGCGTAAAGTATATCTGAGATGACTGCTAGAAAGAAGGCGAAAAATTTTCGCTATAGAAATGTGAAAACCCCGATATTTCATTTTTTACGTCTGTGATGTGCTGAATTACGGTATGTCGAACAAGGTTGAAACTAGCAGTCTTGTAGCTGCTGTAAACCCATGCAAAACTATACTGGATGATTAGCACTGATTCAGCTAATTTCCTTAGATACATCACAGAACTTATACATTAGTTATATTATTTTATTCAGAAAATTTTACTAGTACAAGACGGCGCAAGTTTGCCTACCTTTAACAAAGGGATTTTGCCCCTTGTTAAGCCCCAAGTCTAGTTAATCCAGATGGTAGCTGGATTTTTGCCAAGCTGTAGGCTTTCAGGATAAGGCAATGTCTATCGCTGTTTTGTCTAAGCGCTCATCCTGTCTTTGCTACGATTACTAAATTATTTATTTTTTGATATTTCCTAAAGCCAGATGCCGCAACTAATTCTGCTGGAATATCATCACAAGAAAAGCAAACCTACTGGAAATTGGGAGAAATGCGTTTTAAATTTTTGGGGTTGCGTCGTACCTTAATTTTACTAGGTAGTAACTGTCTTGTACTTTGGTCTACTCCTGCCTTTGCTGCGGAACGAGTAGTGCTGAACTATGGTATCTTTCGTGAATCACTTTCAGTAGGTGAACTATCCACCTTTGCCCAAACAGGTGAACTTTCACGTTCATTACGAGTTGATTTTGCGTTAGCACGACAAGATCCTAAAGCTATTCGTAAGTATTTAACGGAGCCTGTGAAAGTAAACCTGGTATTTTTAGATAGAGTTCTGAATAGCCAGATTGGTAATATTATTTTGGATCAAATTAGTCAAGTTATTTATACACCGTCTCGGAGAGCAGATCGGCAGGCTTTGCGATCTGCTTTGGTACTTTCTGCAAGTCAAGATGGGCAGGTGTCGCTAATCGAAATTATTCAAAATTATCCCACTAATGAAGTGGAAGTTGATGGCAAACGCTTGGAGGGTGCATACCGTCAACTTCGTCGCTTGCAAACAAGCCTACAAGATTTACTCAATTTTTAGTAAGCTAAAGTTTCTAAAGTTTCCCTTAAATACCTTTGTACCTGCTGTTCCAAGCGAATTCCGTGTAATTGAGCATCACGTTCTAGTTGCCAGCGTTGAAAACCGGAACTAGTGGAGATCGCACATTTGAGGCTATACCAAATTTCAGTATCAGCAGAAAATTGGCGATCGCTAGAAGCTGGAATTTGAGCCATAGTTCCTCATTCCTTTATTTTTACTTGCAAGGTAATTGGGCATTGGTCATAGGGCATTGGGCATCGGTAATTTCCCGATTCTTCTCTGCCTCTCTGCTTCCCTATTGCTTATTTTTAGCCTTTTAAAGTAAATAATATTACTTTCAGGGCTGTGATGAATCTGTATTAATCCTAAACAAGGATTGCAATAATCGGGGCACGATTTGATTAACCCGCACCCCTAAAATTGTGAAATCTTGCTTAATCTTTTCTAAAGATAATGGTTCTATGCCAGCGAATTCTGTCTCATTAATCACTAAAACTCGCATTACACTCACAGGTATTTGTAAAAATAGATTGCTGCCTAAAAAGGCTAGTCCCGCAAGCACTAGTGCAAGGCTGCGCCATTGTGGAAGGAATTTGGCTGAATCTGCTACTAATGGGGCAAATTGGTAAAGATGCCACAGCACCAAAATCGACAATACTGCTGCCACTAATGCCAGGATACGATTTAACTTTGTATTAATTAAACAAAGAATTTTTCGCTGCCGCTCAGTCAGATTTTCTGGTTTTAGGGCTATTCCTAAAAGAGCGAATATATAAAAAGGGCGACGTAACTGCATCCATAGCAGGGGGAGAATACCAATGGCGGAAACTAAAAATAGCTCCATCCAGACTGGCAAAAACGGCTCGCCTACAGACAAAAATATTAAGCAGAGTACTAAAAAAACAGGCAACGTCGCCAATCCAGCGACGTGAATCCACAAAATAGGTTCAGAGCGAAATGAATGCATAATAAAAAGTTATGAGTTAAGAGTTAGGAGCTTGGAATTAGCAGTCTTTAACTCCTAACTCCTAATTTATTACTCCTAACTTCTAACCATTTTACCCTTAACACTATCTCGTTAAGGTGAGAGTGCGGCGCTTCGTAACCATCTGATAGGATTCGATGATGTCACCTTCAACCCAATCATTGAATTTATCCATACCGACACCGCATTCATAACCGGCGTTGACTTCACGGGCATCTTCTTTCATCCGTTTTAGGGAATCTAGGACACCTTCATAAATCACCTTACCGCCGCGTCGTACCCTGACTTTGCAGTTACGAACTAGCTTGCCAGATTGAACGTAGCAACCGGCAACAGCACCGCGACCGACTGGGAAGACGGCACGAACTTCGGTTTGACCCAAGGGTTCTTCCACCAACTCTGGTTCCAAAAGACCTTCCAAGGCATCTTGGATATCTTCTAGGAGTTTGTAGATGACGTTGTATTCCCGGACATCTACACCCGCTTCATCGGCGGCTTGTCTAGCGCCACTGGCAAAGGTGGTGTTGAAGCCAATGATTACAGCATTACTGGCAGCTGCTAAGTCGATGTCTGTCTCGGTGATTTCCCCAGCAGTAGCCAAGAGCATCCGAATTTGGACTTCGTTTTGTGGGATTTGCTTGAGCGCTCCCACAATGGCTTCTACGGAACCTTGTACGTCTCCTTTCAAGATCAAGTTGAGTTCTTTCAACTCACCTTCTTGTGCTTGAGCCGATAAGGTTGTGAGGGTAACACGTCCCTGTAACAGGCGGGATAGGCGTTGTCTGTCGGCGCGATCGCTAGCGAGGGCTCTGGCTTCTTTCTCGTTCTGGAAGACCTCGAACTCGTCGCCTGCTGCTGGCACATCACTTAACCCCAATACCTCGACAGCAAAGGAAGGAGAAGCGATATCCACTCTCTTGCCTCTGTCATCCACCATCGCTCGGACTTTACCGAAGGCCGAGCCAGCTACTAAGATATCTCCCACATGCAGGGTGCCATTCTGAATTAGCAGGGTAGCAACTGCTCCCTTGGCTTTATCCAGATGTGCTTCAATGACAGTTCCTTTGGCGGTACGATCTGGGTTGGCAGATAGTTCTCCAACTTCTGCTACCAAGAGAATCATTTCTAAGAGCGTATCCAGATTTTCACCTCTGATGGCGCTCACGGGAACCATGATTGTCTCACCACCCCAATCTTCTGCGGTCAGACCATACTGGGTTAGTTCTTGTTTCACCCGCTCTGGCTGTGCCCCTTCTTTATCAATTTTGTTGATTGCAACAACAATTGGCACTCCCGCAGCTTGAGCGTGGCTAATAGCTTCAATGGTTTGGGGACGGACACCATCATCAGCAGCCACTACTAACACGGCAATGTCTGTTACCCGCGCTCCTCTGGCCCGCATCGCTGTAAAGGCTTCGTGACCAGGGGTATCCAGGAAGACTATCTGCTGTGGTTTGCCCTCATGTACCACATCCACATGGTACGCACCAATGTGCTGAGTGATACCGCCAGCTTCGCCAGCAGCCACTTTGGTTTTGCGGATTGAGTCGAGCAGGGTTGTTTTACCGTGGTCTACGTGACCCATAATTGTCACGACAGGCGGACGGCGATGAAGATATTCTTGGTCTTCTGCGCCGACCATTTCCGTAATTTTCCGAGCTTCTGCTTCTCGCTCGACGGTTTCGACTTCTATTTCTAGTTCTTTTCCTACCAGGGTAATTGTGGGAATATCCAGATTTTGGGTGATACTCACCGCCATGCCTTTAAGGAACAGGATTTTGACAATCTCTGTATCGGCAACGGCTAAAACGTCGGACAGTTCTTGTACAGTTAACGGCCCTGTGATCGTCACTTTTTCGGGACGATCGCGTTTTGTATCGGCTTCTTGTTGGCGACGGTTATTGTGATGGTCGCGGTTGGAACCAGATTTAGAGCCAGGTTTTCTACTTCCTCTGGCAGTTGGTGCGCTAGCAAGGCTTGCACCCGGCATCTGTACAGGTCGAGTCGCTTTTGGCTTGGGAGGACGAGCGATGGAAAGGCTGACTTGGACGGTTGCTGGTGAGTCGATATCGTCATCATCCAACAAATCTTCTTCAAATTCATCATCCAATATCGGCTTGATCCGCTTGCCTTTTACGCCAGCTTTAGCCTTCTCTTTAACTTCGTCGATTATTTCCTCTTCTACCCACTTTTTGCCGCCTTTGGTCGGGCGAGGCGGACTTGGGCGTTTCAAATCGAGGAGATCGGGTGTAACTGGCTCATCACCCAGTCCTTGAGATTTGCCCGCTATTCCTGACATTTGTCTGGGTGGAGTAGCGATCGGCATTGCGGCTGCTACTGATTCACCAGGACGCGCTGGTCTGGGTCTTTGCCCCTCTCCTAGTTGTGATGGTGCAGATGGTCGATTGCCTCTCTGCTCTGGTCTGGTGGGTGCAGGGGTAGGTCGAGCCTGTCTTTGTGGCGCAGATTGTGGAGACTGGTCAGTTGGCAGTTTAGCAACTCTGGGTTTAATTTGCTCGCGATCGCCTTCAACGGGACGTAGCCGTTGGTCGCGTTTGAGAATCGGTTTATCTGCTTGAGATACTGGCGGCTCATCTACCACCACCTGCGCTTCTTCCGCCGCAGGTCTGGCTGGAGGAGCAACTAGTTGTGGTTTGATCGGTTTTTCCGATTTCGGTCTTGGTGGAACTACTTTTTCCGGTTTTTGGGATGCTACTTTTTCCGGTGCCTGACTTGGATTAGGTGTTTGTTCCAAGTCGGTGACAGGAGGTTGCTCTTGAGTCTCAGATTGAGTCCGGGGCACAGGTCGAGTTGGTGCCGCCGGCTTCATGGGTGAGGCTGGTGTAGCAAAAGGCCGTGGAGGTGAGGGAGGATTAGCTTCAGACAAGGCAGCTTGGGTATTGTTGGCAACTGACGCCTCTGGGGCGTTGGAGGTAGTATTTCTCAATATTTTGGGTTTGCGTATTTCCAAAATTTGCTGTTTGTGGGGTGCAGCAGGTCGGTTACGTCCGCCGTTTGGTGGTGAATTTGGCTTATGGCTGGTTGTACCTAGTTCCTTTTTGGCTGAAACATTGGTAGCTGCGAGCTTTTCCGCAGCCGTGCGGATGTTTTCTGCCTCGGATTCTGAAATCGTGCTGCTATGACTTTTGACCGCGATACTGAGCTGGTCGCAAATTGCTAGTAGCTCTTTGTTATCCAAATTCAATTCCTTTGATAATTCATAGATTCTAACTTTGCCGTTGGTCATCCACTCTTCCCCTTTAATTTACAGTTTTAGCGGATGGTTGCCTGGTTTGCGACATCTCCATCCTTGGATTACTGTTTTTAGACCGCCGTTTAGTTTTTGCCGGTGCCTCCAATCAGGAAAGAGAGATGTTTCGGTTTAATAATGGCATCCCCACCAGGAATGATGGTTGAGGGACACCCATAAAAATTTTTTAAATAAAAGATTTTTATAGGAATCCTTGACGCCGAACTGCGCCTGAGCGCTACCAGGTTGCCATTTTGTAGTTTCTTGTTTTGTTGATTCTGAATCTTCCACAACACAATCGATTACATCTTGTTCTGGGAATCTTGCCTCGCCTCTCTTAAATTATTGGAGAGTCGAATGCTTTTTACACCCATTTACTATTTTGGCACTAACCTTAACGATCAACAGCGGGTGTGATGAAAGCACGACTTCGGCTTTCGCACAATTCCTCTGGTGATGATGTCACAAAGTTGTTCCAATTAAATTTGGTTTTGGGTATTGCTGCTGGCTAGACGTTGCGACAAGCTTTGGTACAGTGTTTCTGGCACTGATGCATGTAGCGATCGCCCTAGTCGATTTTTTTTTTGAGCCGCTTGTAAGCAACTCGTTTGCGGGCAAATGTAGGCAGAACGCCCCATGCCCTGATCTAATTGTACCTTTCCCGATGGAAAGACGCGGACAATCCGCCAAAACTCATCTTTTGAGCCTACTTTCCGGCAACTAATACAGCGCCGATAATTTGGTTTCATCAGTTTTCTGCGATCTCAGTCCAGCATTCTGGGTGTAAAAATAAGTTTTTTATTACTATTTTTTACTTATACCAAGGTGTCTTTCAGGAAATAATCCTTAAGACTCGGACTACAATCAACATTATCAAAACTTTACAAGGTTAATCAATTATTCGTCATCGTTATTGTCAAAACTATCCTCCTCTTCTAATTCGTCTTGATTTTCATCTTCTAATTCTTCGTCGAATTCAAGCTCATCTTCCTCTGTCTGATATTTTGCTCTGACGGCGGTAAATTTCTCATCCTCTCCGGCATAGTCGTATTTAGCTTTGTCTTTGATGTCTATTTTCCAACCAGTCAGGCGGGCTGCCAAACGGACGTTTTGTCCTTCTTTCCCAATAGCTAAACTTAGTTGATCTTCAGCCACAAGTACGTGAGTTTGCCGGGATTCTGGGTCCATAAGGCGTACTTCATCCACCCGTGCTGGACTTAAAGCATTAGCAATGTACGTTGCTGGGTCTGGCGACCAGCGAATTACATCTATTTTTTCACCGCGTAATTCGTTGACTACCACTTGAATTCGCGATCCCCTGGCTCCGATACAAGCACCAACTGGGTCTACATCGCGATCTAGGGTATCTACTGCTATTTTAGTCCGGGGACCGACATAACGGGAGGGGGGGTTTGCCTCCCTTGCTACGGCAACAATCCGTACCACTTCATCTTCGATTTCTGGGACTTCGTTTGCAAACAGGTAAACTACTAAACCTGCATCAGCACGAGACACCAGCAACTGTGGCCCTCGTTGCTGACCTTGAGAGACTTTTTTCAGATATACCTTGAAGGTGGCATTTGCCCGATAATTATCGTTAGGCAACTGTTCCCGCTTCGGTAATTCGGCTTCTACTTCTGGCTGACCAAAGCCACTGCTAACTGCCAAAACCACAGATTGCCGCTCAAACCGTAAGACTCTTGCTTGCAAAACAGTTCCTTCTAAATCTTGGAACTCTTCTTGCACCATCTGGCGCTGTTGATCCCGTAATTTTTGCGCCAATACTTGCTTGGTTTGCATTGCCGCCATCCGACCAAATTCTCCTTGGTCGGGTGTCACATCTAGTACAACAGAGTCCCCTAACTGTGCTTCGGGAGCTACTTGTTGAACTTCGTCTAGAGAAATCTGATGGTCTGTGTTATTTACTTCTTCAACGATGGTTTTGGTGGAAAGAACGCGAAATCCCTCCCCGTCAATATCAAGTTCTACTTCAAAATTTTCAAAATAATCTTCGTCAAACTGTTTTCGCTCTAAATTTTGGGCGCGACGATAACGTTCGTAGCCTTTGAGTAGTGCTTCTCTAATAGCTGATTGAACTGCAAGACGGGGTAAATTCCGCTCACGACTTATACTTTCAATTAATTCTTTTAATCCAGGTAAAGTAACCATTGACATAAGCAATCTCCTTTAAAAAGCAGGGAGTAGGGGCTGAAAACTACGCATTAAATAGAACCAGGGATTAGAGAATAGCTTTACACTAGCCCCTAATCTCTAGCCCTTAGTCCCGAAACTCTAGGCCCGAAACTCTAGCCTTGAGCGAATGGCACTCTAGTCTGTAATTCCTAAGCCCTAGCCCTTTGTTTATCGGCGCTCGTCTAGCTGCACCTTAGTAATTAGGGAGCGGGGAATTTCGACTACACGACCTTTTTGGTTTAAGTAAAGTGTTGTCTCATCCCGGCGAATCAACTGACCAATCCACTCTTGTTGTCCGTCGTAGGGAAGCGTTGTGGAAATAATGACAGGAAATCCTTTAAAGGAAATAAACTCCCTGTCTGTTACCAGTTGCCGCGAAATACCAGGACTAGACACTTCCAAGACGTATGTATCTGGAACGATTTCCGCAGCATCTAAGGAGGCTTCTAAAGCACGGCTCATCCTCTCACAATCATTCAATCCGGTGTCTTGCTGAGGATTGCGAATGTCTACCCGCAACACTGGTGGACTTTGGTGAGTGTGAAAGACCACGCCAACCACTTCCAATCCCAGTTCTTCTGCTACTGGTGTCGCCAAATCAATAATTTGTGGAACTAAAGGATGAGCCATGAGAGAATTCAATAAAAAAAGTGGGCACTGACCCACTTCCTGCGATAGGTATATCTTCCAAGAAGTCTTGTGACGAATCAATGATGGTTCGCCCTCATTCGAGTTTAGCGCATTTAATGGATAGTCGAGTATAGGCATTGGGTATAGGGTACAAGAGGCAGGGGGCAGGGGGAAAACTCTTCTCCCTTGTTCCCTGCTCCCCATCTTTCTCATCTCCCCCATTCCCCACTCTCTCTACCCTTCGCGTATTTTTGGGAGAGTAGTGCTTTTTTCAACGACTGTTGGAACTGATGCTTGTGTGCGTAGCTGCCTGGTTTGCTCGATAATTTGGTCTATGTCTTCTTGGGATAAACGCTGGACGTAGTTGATTTTGATTTCCTCTAAGAAGTCAAAAAGTAAACTCTGAATTTCGGAAAGTACGTGTTTTTCCTTCATTTCAGATCCCAAAGCTTCGCTAAACTTTTCTACGAGTTGACTGGTGAGTTTTGCGCCAACAGGGTCTTCAACAGCGCTAACCAAAGTTTTGTAAAGATTAGTTGTGATTTGCGTCGCCAGTTGTTCGCTTAACTGGGTTTGAGCTTTTCCCACGCCAGGGAGATTCTGGAGGTTGCGGTAGACGGGGACTTGATGGAAGACGGTTTCGATGTTGTGACACAAAATGGCAACGATCGCAGGTTGAATATCAGGTAACACTTGGTAAACAATTGTTTTTACCAAAAGACCTGCGATCGCTTCCACTTCATTCACATTATTAATATCTATGTAGGGACGTAAATTTTCTTGTTGTGAGAGCCAATGCGTTAACTCACCCCGTTGAATTGAACCCTGAACCTGGTTAATTACCCTTACTACTACTACTTCTGTGAGTTCTTCAGCAAAATTGGCGACAACCCCCTGATGAATTTGCTTTCGTACTGGCTGGAGATCCAATAAATGCGCTTGATCGAGGCGGACTAATACAGGTAAGATTCGCAGCCAACGCCAAAATGGTAGGAGCAAAAATATGTCGTACCAACGCCACAATAGTGCTTCAAACCAGCTTAAACCAAGATGTCGGCGTTTGATTAAGAAGGTACGCCCCAGCAATTCTACGCCAAATAAAATCACGAAGGGTAAGTCAATAATCCAAAAATTATCTACAAATTCACCACTTTCACCGATTTGGCGGTAGTAGTTAGTGGCAATCAAAGGGCGGATGCTCTCGTTAAAAAAATTAATTTCTTTAATCCAGCCATTTTGCAAGAGGTAAGGCTGACTCCAAAAAGTGGCAAAGGACTGTTTTGCAGATTCGTTACCGATGTGCGATCGCATCCGCTTTTTGATTTTTTCCAAAGTCCCACTTTTATTAACTCCAGCAAAGGGGTTACTGTCAATCATCTCGTTGCTAAGACGCTTTATTTGCTCTAATCTGCTTTTTACCTCAGAAGACTCTAATCCTGTTTGGCTGACTTGTTCTTCTAATGCGTCTACTGTTTCTAGATAAATTTTTGTGTCTCGGTGGGGTTCAATACCTTTTATTGGGTCATAAATCTGAATAACTTGGGGAAGTTTCCGTAAGTAAAAATCTCGCCAAGGTACGTAACTTAAATTAAACAAAACTAAACCTAAATTTACAGTGGCAGTAATTGCCATAAATCTTTCAAACCAAAGATTCCTCTGCTTAGAAGATTTTATATCTTTCTTTTTTTGTTGCATATTATACATTTTTTGGATATTTTGAATATTAGCTCTTCCATCTATTAATTTTCGTTTCTTTCCAACCAAGTACAGCAATTTGCAGTTGAGTAGACCTCAGTATATATGTATATATATGTATTTATGTCAACTTAAGGTTAAAAAATACTTAGAGACAAAAGGCTTAAGTTGACACCGATCCACATAAATGCATCTATATCGAAATTGAGTGTTCAAAGCGTGTATTCGCTTCAAATGATAACCTCTGCATCTCTGCTAATATAAGATACGTCTTTTGATGGATGACATGAATTAGCTTATATACATCTCGTTAACTTTGGCAAAAATTATTCATAAATTATTCAAAAATCATTAAAAAATCGCGAAAAAAGTTATTAAACAAACTTAAAATGCAGCTGTTAACATTTATAATCCTGCTGATTTAATCCAAAGGAGTTTTAAATATGTGGTGTGGTTTTGGAAAATCAAGCGCGACTTTTGCTGTTACTTGCCTGATAAGCGCTAGTGTGGTAATTGCCGACACAGGTTTCGCAGCATCTCAACGTAGCTATACGCCCCAGCAATTCCGTTCTGTGTTGCGAGGTCTAGGCTATAACGTCAAGGTAACAAATGGTCCTTTGACAGATGAGGAAACTAAAAAGGCAATTCGTGAATTTCAGACAGGTTATAAGCTAAAACCAGTTGATGGGATAGCAGGGCCAAAAACCCAAGATTTTGCTGCTAGCATTGTTCAAATTCTGCACACAAATTTGAATGCAGTAGTCAAGCCTAATCCTCCCCTACCGCGCGATCATTTTTACGGTTCCCGCACGGAAGAAGTGGTGAAGGAGTATCAAAAGAAATATCAGTTGCAAGAAACTGGAATTGCTAATTTAGCACTCCGCCAAAAGCTGAATGAAGAAGCAAAGACAGTCTTGAGTCAACCAACGGCTAAACCAACGGCTAAACCAACGGCTAAACCAACGGCTAAACCAACAGCTAAACCAACGGCTAAACCAACAGCTACACCGACAGCTACGCCAACAGCTACACCAACGGCTACACCAACGGCTACACCCAAGTCTCCACAAACACCACAACCCAAAGCCCCACAACACAACACAAAAAGTACTTCTA